>PXDL01000088.1 GCA_003566395.1 Balneolia bacterium
GCAATATGCATAAACCCGAAATTTCTTTTCCTGGCAGCCGGCTCTATATTCAGCCCCTTCATGGCCGCCTCAATAGCCAGTGTACCGGAACCGCACATTGGATTAACAAAATGCATGCCGGGCTTCCACCGGGTTTCGGTCACAAGAGCCGCGCCCAGACTCTCCTGCATGGGCGCTTCGGTATTGGCTACACGATATCCTCTGCGCGATAACGACTCGCCCGAGGTATCCATGAAAATGCGGGCCGTGGATTCATCCCAGTACAAAAAAACCACCGCTCTGTTCAGGTCGGAGCCTGCATCAGGGCGACGGCCGGTTTTTTCCCGAATACGATCCACAATCGCATCCTTACAGCGAAGATTGGCAAATTGCGTATTCCGGATAGCAGGATGATTCACCCTGGAGGTAACGGCTACATACCCGCGGGAATCTATCCAGTTTTCCCAGTCTATGGATTTCAGCCAGGTATAAAGTTCATCGGGATCCGATGCCTTTGTTTCCCCCAGCATATAGTGCACGCGGTGTGCGATTCTGAGATTCAGATTCAGTCTGATGCAGTCGTTCAGGCTTCCCTTCAGCTCAAGACCTGTTTCTCTTACCGTGTCCGCCTCAAAACCCAGCGCTTCGGTTTCCTGCTTCAGATAAGGAGCAAGCTGTTTGGGACATGAAAGGGTGATGACCGAGGTACGGGTGAAATCTGCCATAGAAAATGGTAACCATATTTAGATGTTTGATCAGCATTAAAATACTAAAAAGCCAGATTCCCTCTGCCTGCCGGTTCTGTTGAATTATATTCCTCAAACACTATCGAATTACCTATCTTTAGGCTTACACACCGTTCACGCTCAATCCCGGGCTATGAAAACGCTTTATCTTCTGCGTCACTGTAAATCCGACTGGTCTGAAGCCATGCAGCGCGATTTTGACCGACCGCTCAACGATCGCGGCCGCGAAAATGCACCGCTTGTTTGTGCTTTACTGAAAAATGAGCTCCCGTTTCCGGGCACTCACCTTGCCATATCTCCGGCCAAACGCACGCGCCAAACCATTGAACCGCTAATCTCCGCCTGGGGCGAAGCACAGAAAAACCGCATCGACTGGAATGAATCGCTTTACGAGAGCGGACTGAACGAATATCTGACGGTTATCCGAAGTACACCCGACGAGGCCGAAACCCTGCTGATAGTCGGTCACAACCCGTCTGTGCAGCACACTACTGAATATCTGGTATCCGGCCGCCGTCTCGACGACCTTGTTCATGTGGGTACGGGTACGCTTTTGTGCCTGCCGATGAATATCAGAAGCTGGAAACAGGCCGCTGCCGACTGTGCCGTTCTGAAATGGATGATCAGTCCCAAACTGCTAAAAAAAGCGAGTAAATTATGAATCAGCTGCGGGACAACATCCCCAATAATCCGATGCGAACGCTCAACGACCTGCGCCTTGCCGTTCTTATCGATGCCGATAATATTTCCCATCAGCACGTGCACGGCATGATGCAGGAAGTCACCCGTTACGGCACGCCCACCTTCAAACGAATTTACGGCGACTGGACCCAGCCTCATGTAACCGGATGGAAGTCGATTCTTCTGGAACAGGCCATCACACCGATTCAGCAGTACGGCTATACCAAAGGGAAAAACGCCACCGATTCGGCTATGATCATCGATGCGATGGATATTCTCTACTCCGGCAAAGTGGACGGGTTTTGTATTATTTCAAGCGACAGCGATTTCACGCGCCTGGTAACACGGCTGCGGGAAGCCGGCATGAAAGTCATCGGGATGGGCGAAAAAAAGACGCCCAAACCTTTTATCGTTGCATGCGACAAGTTTATTTACATCGAGGTCATCAGCGAGCAATATGAATCCGATACCGAAGATGATTCTTCAGCAGATCAGAAGCCGTCGGATTCCAAAACCGGAAGTACGGCTCAAAAATCCAGGTCGGCCCGCGCGAAAAGCAAAAAGAAAAAACACACCGTTGAATCATCGATGCGCAGGTTGATACAATCGAGCGTGTCCGATGTGGCCGACGAAGACGGCTGGGCTTTTCTGGGTGAAGTCGGGAACATGATTCTCAAAAAAGAGCCCTCTTTCGATCCCCGTAACTACGGCTTCAGCAAACTCACGCCTCTGCTTAAAGATTTAAAACTCTTTGAGTTCGATGTGCGACAGCCCGGCGGTTCCAATGTGAAGCACATTTTTGTGAGAGACAAAAACACCGGAACCTGACCCACCTGTTCCGCACATCCGGGTGCTCTGATTCGGCTTCATCCCAATAATGTTGGGTATAAACAGTTACTCAGTATTGATATGATTTGATTTGTCCGTCCCCGGACGGCAACTTGTTTTAACGTATTCTATGATTCATTACATCGACACTAAAACCGATTACGAAAGGCTTCTTTCACAGCTCAGACAGACCGACGAAACCGCCATCGATCTTGAGTTCGATAAAAACCATTACCGCTACGGCTTCAACCTCTGCCTGATACAGCTCATGGCCGGAGAAGACTGTTACCTGATCGATCCGCTTTCTCCGGAAATCGACATTTCCCTCCTTTTCCCTGTTCTTGAAGATGCAGCTGTTCCCAAACTATGCTTTTCATTTGGTGAGGACATCCGCCTGCTTCAGCTAAACGGATGCAAACCGAAAAACATAGTGGACCTGAGTATCATTGCCAGTCTGCTGAATTATCCTACGCTTTCGCTTACGAATCTGCTTGATGAAGCCCTGGGCGTTAAATCTTCCAAAAGCACACAGCAAAGCAACTGGTTTAGTCGTCCGCTAAAACCCGAGCAAAAACAGTATGCCGCCGAAGATGTGCTCCATCTTTCCGCCCTGCACGACAAACTCATGTCTATGGCCGAGAAAAAAGAAATTCTCGAGTGGATCAAACAGGAAAACAGCGTCTGGGAAACGGGCGATTTTACGGTCTCCGACACCAACGATTATCTCAAGGATAAAGACAAAAAGGGGCTGTCTGAAACGCAGTGGCACATTTTTTCGAAGCTGATGGATTACCGGGAAAAGCTGGCGGAAGAGCGGAATCGGCCGACGTATAAAGTGCTCGATAAATCGTTTTTATTTGCGATAGCCAAACAACCTTCCCACGTTCAAAGCTGGAGCAATGCCCGAGGAATGCATCCGGGAATCAGAAATCAGAAGACCGGTACTATTGCGGCTGAAATCGTGGACGATGCCGTACGGGAGGCACGTGAGATCGGTCTTTCCCAAACCAATCCTGCCGAGAAGCCTTTAAACAAAGATAAACTGGCCTCTATCCGAAGAATGCGTAACCTCATACGTTCACTCAAGCGTGATCTGTTCACTCCTGTTAAGAATATGATCGCCAAAGATTACGGCGAACATACCGCCGCTTTTATTGTGAACAACCGCCTCATTGAAGCCTACGCCACCGATCAGACCGAAGACATCCTTCCCTATAAAAAAGATCTGATCGAGTACACCGCCTCTTCGATCGGTATGGACGTGTACGGATCTGTGGATGAGATTAAATCAGGGCGGCCAGGCTGATCAATCAAATCGGTATGAACCGAAGCTGCATCACCAGCACGACCGCATGAGAGCTTAATCCGCCCGGATTGCTTTCTCCCAGATTGTAATTGAGATAAAACCGCGCAATTTCCCGGTTCTCATGGAAAACGTAACGCGTTACGCCCAGGGTGATGCTGTCCCGGTCAAAACGATCCGCCCCTCTGAATACCCCGCCCTGTCCAGGCTTCTGAACGAACTGATCAAAACGGGCCAGTACATGCCACTCGCGGGTAATACCATATCCTGCTTCGGCATAAAAGCCGTGAAGATCATACTCGTCGTCTTGGTTCAGCGCAACGCCACGGCTTCCGTCGTGCACATCCATACGCATATATTCAAACTGGGTGTACAGACGGTCGGCAAGGATATTTTCGGAATGAAACCTCAGCGACCACGACGTCCGGTCGATATCGAAAGGATCGCTTCCGCTCTGCACCACATTCCGCTGCTGGTTGGTGGAAATGTGTCCGCCAAGGGTGATGCCGTCCGTAATCGTATAGTCCAGGCGTACCCCGTACAGCCCGCCGAAGGCATCCCGCTCGCTGATTTGTGTACCGGCCTGTGTAAAGCGTCCGGCTCCGTTTCCGGCGTGGATACCGTACCAGAGTCCGTTCCAGGAGCCGTGGACCATTACCCCGATATCACGGAACGCATCGTAGCCCATCCCGGATGCAAGCGCCGTGGTAACGCCGGGGCGCTCATAAAAAAAGAGGCGCGAGGAGACCAGCCGTGCCGTATCGAACGACTGCCCCGGCATGATGAACTGACCGGCTCTGAAGTTCAGCCAGGGCCGAATCCGGGCATCCATGTGGAAATCGAGCAGCACGTTAGATCCCCCGGCAAAATCGAGCCAGGTTGTGGCGCTGAAGGTTTCATTAATGGTGCCGCGGGCCGTTAAGCGCGATCGCCTCAGCCTGAACCCGTTTGTCCGGGCTTCCAGGTTTTCACCAAGCTCTGTTTTTTGATCTGCTATATACCAGGTTTGTATATAGCCGCCCACATCAAGGCTGATCTGGGCATGAACGGAACCGGAGAAAATTCCGGCCATCACAACTGCGAAGAGAATTAATAATTTTCCCATGATACATCACCAAAAATAATAGCGTTCAAGTCTGTTACTGCGGAAGCCCTTCAACTTCTTTCATCCAGTCGGGAAGTTGTGTCAGGTCGATATCCCAGATCAGAGGAAGAACGAAGACGGTTACAAGTACAATAATGATTACCCCGATGATATTGAGCCAGATTCCGGCCCGCGCCATTTGGGGTATGGTAACAAAGCTGCTGCCGAACACCACCGCATTCGGAGGCGTGGCAACAGGGAGCATGAAAGCGAAAGACGCGGCTACGGTTGCCCCAATCATTAGTCCGTAGGGGTGCACGCTCATCGCCAGTGCCATACTGGCAAGGATGGGCATCAGCATGGTGGCCGTGGCGGTATTTGAGGTTACCTCGGTCAGTAATATCGTGAGCAGGGCCACGGCAAAAATCAGAATGATGAGGTTGTACCCCGACAAGAAGATGAGCGACTGGGCGATCCATGCTGCGAGGCCGGTTTGGCTGAACCCATGCGCCAGGGCAAGCCCGCCCCCGAACAAAACCACGATTCCCCAGGGGATACTGACGGCGGTTTTCCAGTCGAGCAGAAATACGCCTTTCTTATAATCGGAAGGAATCAGAAAAAGAACC
>PXDL01000048.1 GCA_003566395.1 Balneolia bacterium
CCAATTTTGATATGATGATGTATCCCTCCGAACGCCACGCCTACACCATGCCCGAATCCTGGCATGATCAATATCTGCGGATTTTCAACTTCTTTGAGAAGCACCTTAAGAATTGATCGTACTGCGCTTCGTATAGATTCAGGATTACCCGGCATCTTCTGAGATTTGTTGTAAAGCCGCAACTTTGAAAGAGGCTATCAAAGAAGTTTATACCGGTAATCCGGATCAACTTTCCCTTGATCTTGATTTGAACGGCAGCAACGGTTTTGCTCTGCTCAACAAGACTAAAACCAAAACTCTCTAAATTTTAAACACTTTTGATGAAAAGTTTGCTCGTGATGTTTGGGAAAAAAACCTTTTCTACTTGTTGATATATCGACTGTAGGTTCCCATCCCGTCATAATCGGTGGGTACATTCACTTTGGTTTATCGGGACTCTTTTTTTTCACTACGCAGTGATACATAGTACAGTATGCCGGGTACGGTTACTGTTACAATTAATACTATCATTATAATTATAAGGGTAAGCAAAACTGTGCAGACTATGTGGTTTCGGAATGGTATTGTCTCTGCCAAACAGTGCCAATTTCAATAACAGCACAGGTTAGGAGTATGTTTCCATAACAGGAACAATAATCCCCGACGTTCACTTTTCTTCCCTCAATTTAATCGGATACCGTTTTTATGAGGCTGTCTGTATACCATGCTTTTATGACTGACAGCCCGCTTCTAATTGCGTTTTGTGTCATAAAATCTTCGGAGTGCTCTATGGCAGACAGCATGTTAAGCACGTCTCTGCGAAGCTCATAATCACCATTTGTTAAAGCTTCGGCTATGCGGCGTCTGTTCTTTTCCGGATTGTCCAACACCTGATCCAGTATATATTCTACGTCCTTCCAATTTGTCTCAGTCATAATGTATTTGTTAAATCCACCCCGCTTGTTGTATGCGGATTTAACAGACAAAACGACTCATTCCTTATTATTTTCTTTGATGAATTTATAGAGCCAGCCTCTGGCTTTTGACCAATCGCGGTGAACCGTGCTTCGTGAGCTTTCCATCATCTCCGCGATTTCTTCGATAGGCAGCCCCGCAAAAAATCGCAGATCCACCACTTCGGCAAGGCGCGGATCCAGTTCTCTGAGCTTTTCAAGACCCTCGCTAATTTCTATTAATTCACCGGCCTGCTCCACGCTTTTCATGCGGTCTTCATCGAGGGTGTGATGTGATACATCTCCTCCCCGTTTTTTGGCCATTTTGCGGCGTGCATAATCTATGAGCACCTGACGCATAGCCCGTGCCGATATCCCGAAAAAGTGCCGGCGGTCCTGCCATTCTATGTCCGACTGATCAATCAGCTTAATAAATGATTCATGGACTAAATCGGTCTTTTCGAAGGTATGCATGCCGCCTTCCCGGCTTAGTTCGCGCACAGCAATATTACGTAAGTGATCATATACAAGGGCGTAAAGCTTTTCATACGCATCTTTGTCACCCTTTTTTATACTAATCAGCTGCCGGGTTATTTCACCCTTATCCTGGACTTCGTTCATTACCAAAACCAAAGCTTATTTGTTGTGAGACCTATTCCACACACATCCTGTCCGTATCAATATACTGTTTCCGGAGATATTAATGAACTTTCATGTATTGAAAAGACTGTAAGAAACTGCTGCTCAATACAGATTTCTTTCTTTTACCCATGTCTTCATCACCCTAACCAGAACTGTTTTCCCTTTGCAGGGCCGGCAGTATTCTGAGAGATAATAACGAAGCCGTCACTAATACCACCAGCGTTCCGGTGATAATCTCCGAGAAGCTTATTCCGGCGTCCAGAAGATTTCCGAATACGACCGGAGCCGTTGCTGTTGAAAACACCATCATCGCCACGAGCGTTGAGCGTATAGCTCCCAGATGCTCCACACCGTAGAGTTCGGCAAATACCGCCGTTTTAGTATTGGCCGAAACGCCTTCAGTCATGCCGAGCAAAATCATGTAGCCCATAGCAAAGCCGGGATGCATCCCAAACAACAGCACCACAAAACCCAGCATCATCGGGAGAAGCATGAAGGGGTACACCCTCCGGGCCGAGATTTTATCAATAACTGGTCCACCGGCCAGTGAGAAAATGGTTTTTGATATTGCGAAACCTACAAAACAGCTTGCCAGCCACTCAACCGACCAGCCTTTATATTCTGCCAGCGGAACCTGATACAGAAAAAAACCAGTCATAATAACAGGAGACGCCAGTCCGGCCGGTATGATGAAATAAAACCGCGGATCCCGGAGCATCTCCCTGCGGGTACTTGAAGGGACGGTAGTGCTGCTTTCCTTTTTATCGCCATCCTTATTTTCGCTTAATCCTGATACCGGGCCGGGATTTTCTTTTCCACGAAGCAAAACCGGTATGAGCAGCAGCCCGGCCGCCAGCACAAATACAGAAATGGCCGCCCAGCTCATCCGCCACCCTGCAAATCCGATCAACAGCGCCACGCTTATGGGAAGAACGGCTTCACCCAGGGGATGCCCGAGAAATGCAATGCTCAGCGCCTTGCCCCTTACCTTATCGAAGTAGCGCGCCATTGTGGTCTGTGAAATGTGGGACATCAGAGCCTGACCCGTATGGCGGACTCCCAGCATACCGATGAAAAGCACCACAAGTCCGTGTGAAACGGAGATAAGGAATCCGCTGATTGTCATGATGACCACAACAAACAGGGCAAATCGCTTCAGGCTCACTCTGTCGATCAAAGCGCCCGACCAGGGGAGTATAAGCGCCGACAGCAGCGTTACACCTGAATAAAACGTACCGAAGGTGCCCGAGGTAAGAGCGAACGACTCCTGAAATCCCGGCAGAAACAGAGAAAACAAAAATGTTTGTCCGAAGCCCGAGAAGAACGTTAGCAACAGGCCGAAGAGCAACAGCCCTGCGTTTTTCTTAAAAAGTTCAAGCATACTCATAGCGCCCGAAGATACGCAAGGAGCGGGTAAATGTGTTCCTGTTGAGTAGATTTTCGTTTTTTTGTTGAGTCGCTAAATGATCAGGAAGTTTTGCCGGTGGTATAGATGCGGTATGACGTGAGAGCGTTCTTCTTTTTTTGTTTGTTTGTGTTGATGCAGATTCATCGTATATTTACGATTGATATGATAAATACCGTTTCCATACACGAACCTAAAGTACAGCGGGCGGCAAAAATCGCCCGGGCTCTGGCGCATCCTGCGCGGATTTCTATCCTGCGTATTCTTGCCGGCCGGTCAACCTGCTTTTGCGGCGACCTCACCGATCTTTTACCTCTGGCACAGTCCACTATTTCGCAACATCTTAAGGTACTTTCCACAGCCGGATTAATCTCGGCAACCGCCGAGGGCGTCCGGAATTGTTACTGTCTCCGGCCGGAAGGTGTCCGTGAATTGAAGGGCATCCTGAACGAACTCACCGACGAGCTGGTCGCCACCTGTTGAGGAGCGGCTATTTTTTTGCCCATTTCCATCGTAATTTTACGATAAAATAACTGAACTAAATCCACCATTGTTAATCATGCTCAAACAAATTGATATTTTTGACCCCGCCATGTGTTGCAGCACCGGCGTATGCGGAACTGAAGTTGACCAAGATCTGGCCGATTTTGCGAATACCATCAAATGGCTGAAGTCTATGGGCGTAAGCGTAGTGCGCCACAACCTGGGTCAGGAACCGGAAGCGTTCAAGAGCCATCCGGGTGTACTTTCCAAACTTAAGTCCGAAGGATCGGAAGCCCTGCCGATTATAGTAGCTGATAACGACATCGTATCAGAGCGAGCCTACCCCTCAAGGCAGCAAATGGCGGCCTGGGCCGGATTACCGGCGAACGGTGCATCGCCTCAATCTGATCTTTTGTCCGAACTCCGCAAATCTGTAATTCAGGGTGATGCCGATGCCATGGCCCGCATTTTCACCGAAGCTTCGGAAAGCGGACTTGAATTACATAAGGTTGTGCAGATGATTCAGGACGGCATCAATACCCGGCAGGAAACCACGCAGTCTATTGCCCAAAAAGCCAATGAGTTATTGGGTGCCGGCGGTGATGGTTGTACTCCCGGCGGCGGATGCTGTTAACAGCACGCAGCTATTCTAAACCTTATATCACCGCACTTATATGAACATTCCCCAAATCACCCCATACATCTTTTTTACAGGTAAAGGCGGTGTTGGGAAAACATCACTGGCCGCGGCAACAGCCGTAAAGCTTGCTGATGAAGGCAATTCCGTACTGCTGATCTGCACCGACCCGGCATCCAACCTGCGCGAAGTGCTCGAATCCGAAATCACCGAGCGCATCACCCCGGTAAATAATGTGGAAAGGCTGCATGCCGTGAATATCGATCCCGAACTGTCGGCCGAAGCTTACCGGAACCGGGTCATTTCTCCGCTTGAAGACATTCTGCCCAACCATGAAATTGAGAAGATCAGGGAAGAACTTTCAGGCGCCTGTACTACCGAAATTGCCGCTTTCGACGAGTTTGCCCGCTATGTTGCCGGCGAAGGAGAGAAGAGTCCCTACGATACTATTATTTTTGATACGGCCCCTACCGGGCACACCCTCCGGTTGCTGGAGCTTCCTGCGGCCTGGAGCGGTTACATCGAATCCAACCCCGACGGCGCATCCTGCATCGGTCCGTCATCCGCCCTTAATACCAGCAAAGAGCGCTACGAGCGCGTAGTGGAACGGCTTCGTGATAAAAATCAAACCACTATTTACCTTGTTAGCCGCCCGGATCAAAGCGCCCTTCGTGAGGCCGACCGCTCCGGAAAAGAACTACATGAAATGGGGCTTTCCAATCAAAAGCTGTTGATTAACGGTTACTTCGAACCCGTTGATCCCTCGGATCCTTTTGCGGTTAAGATGAAGAAAATTGCTGATCAAACGCTGGATGACATGCCGGCATCCCTGCAGGCTCTTGATCGCGAGGTCTTTCCGCTTCGCCCCTACAATCTGCTTGGTGTGAAACGGCTCCGCACCGTTTTTCAGCCTCTTGACAGAGAGGAGATTTTGCGTGAAACCCAGGCGCTGATTACTTCCGATGTGGAAAATCAGCTTCCCGATCTCGAACAACTCACCCTTGATCTTACCGCCGGCGACACCAAATCAAACGGCCTGATCATGACCATGGGCAAGGGTGGAGTCGGCAAAACGATCATCGCAGCGGCAATTGCCCTTA
>PXDL01000466.1 GCA_003566395.1 Balneolia bacterium
CTGATTCTCAATCTAATAGGGCTCGCTATCGGACTGGCTACCATAGTGCCTACCGAGGATACCAATCCGTTGAGCGGAATCGGAACCGGAGCACTGATTTGGTGGGGCATCAGCAATTTAATCGCACTCTTTGCGGGTGGTTTTGTTTCCGCTCGAGTAGGTGTTTCCCTCACAGATATCAGTGGTGTAGTGCAGGGGATTATGACCTGGGCTGTCTATACACTCATCTCGATTTGGTTACTCACAACAGTGGTCGGTACCATTATTTCGGGTGTTGGAAGCGCGGTCGGCGGTGTGCTTTCAACAACCGAAGAGGCCGCCGCCGATGCATTTGCACCGGCTATAGAAGAGATGGTTGAAGAGCTTGACGTATCGCTGAACAATGCCAGGGAGGAATTTTATTCGCTCATGAGAGATGCCGGCCATGATCCCGATGAACTTGAGTCTGGGATACAGGACGACGTTTCTCAGGGCCTCAGGGATGGCGATGTTGAGCAGGCGTTCAGAAATGCCAAAGACAGACTAACCCGGACATTCGATGAGGTGGACAGGGATGAACTCATCAATATACTGGTTGAACGGACAGATATGAACCAGAGAGAAGCCGGACGTGCCGTTGACAATGCCCTGGCCGATTATGAAGCTTTACGTCGGGATGCTGATGAATTTCTTGCCGAGGCGGAACAGACGGCAAGAGAACAGGGAGAAAAAGCCGCTGAAGCAGGAGCCGAAGCAGCAACATATCTGGCTATCGCCCTCATATTTGGATTATTTGCGGCTGCTATAGGTGGAATATTGGGCGTCAGAGATCTCAAAGATGATTACGAGACACATTATGTACACACCGATCATTCATCAGGTACTCGTGTGCAGTCCGAACCGCATCCGACTACCGACCCGCATCCGACTGAAAGGCCGAATCCGTCAACCAGACCGCACTCGCCGGACAGACCGGGCAGATAATGGGCGGCAGATCATTTTAAGCACCCCTCCCGATAAATTCAATGTTATGGGTCTTAGGGTAATGCTCCGCCGGCCGGAGCAGAGGATAGTTCATTCAAGCTAAAACACCCGGCAACAGTTGCACGATTACAACCGCCATCACCCTAAAAATAGCAGAAGAAAAACACCGGCAGCACTTAACAACAACCTCAAAACATAAAACAAATACCATGGCTAAATATAAGAATGAAGGACGCACGGCTAAAGAGATAGAAGATTACACCGCGGAAATTCCATCAGATGTGTATCTGTGGACAGCTTTTGGTGCAATGGGTATCTCATTAACCCTGAAACTAATTCAAAAAAACGACCTTGCCCTGTTCGTAGGTCAATGGGCCGCTCCTATTTTATTGATGGGAGTATATAACAAGATCGTTAAAGTTGAAGGGTCGGATTAGCTAAACTAACCATAGAAGACCTTGTCTGAGAAGGCTTCTTAAGGAAATAACAAAACGTATTCATATAAAACACAAAAATCATGAAATCTAAAATTTTATCATCATCATCAATCACAGGACAAGGTGTTTACAATCTAAAGAATGAAAGTATTGGTGACATCAAAGACTTAATGATCGATCCGGCCAATGGAGAAATTGTCTATGCTGTATTGTCATTTGGGGGATTTATGGGCATAGGCACTAAGTTGTTTGCCATTCCACTCGAAGCTCTTCAGTTTTCTGATGAAGATGATACCATACGACTGGATGTCAATAAAGAGAAACTGGAAAATGCCCCCAGCTTTGACCAAGACAACTGGCCGATGACAGCCGATAACGACTTTGTTGATTCTGTTTACAATCATTACGGATATCAGGACCAGCGGCATTCTGTAGCTAAATAGAGGCTGATTTCTCTTACTAACAGACTTACATCATTTTTAGTAAGCAGGCCCTCTTTTTACTACTGAAACAACAGGTATCCTTCATTTTATGATTAAATCAAAATGTAAGGATACCTTTTTTGTATATAGATTTCTAACAAACAATCATAATATTAATAGTATATAAAAGGCAAAATATGTCATACAATAAATATCAGGAATGTATAGAAGCGTGTAATACGTGTGCAGTTATTTGTTCACATTGCGCTACAGCTTGTCTGCAAGAGGATGATATTAATATGCTTTCCAAATGTATTCAGCTCGATCAGGATTGTGCAGATATATGCCAAATGGCTGCCAAATTTATGGCCCGGGGATCTGAATTTTCAGAGCGCTTATGTCGTATCTGTGCCGGGATATGTGAAGCTTGTGGTGAAGAATGCAGGAAGCATAAGAACATGGATCATTGTCAGGAATGTGCTGACGCTTGTTTTGAGTGTGCGAAAATATGCCGTGAAATGATCGGCACTGATGCATCCGCATAGTTTGTCTATTAGAATGGTTCAAAACCTCGTTGATAAACAAAAACCCATACCCCATTGTCCCTTTCAAAGGGAGACTCTCCCAAACATGATTTGATAGTTCTACCCAGGGTTAAGACAACATCGAAAATAAATTAAATGAAGGATACCCATGCCATCATCAGACGATAAAAAAAACGACAGAAGAAGCGTTGACGAGAACACAAAAAGTAAGGACTTGGAACAATTCCGGGAATCATCTGATGATGCCTACCTGACGTCGGAACAGGGTGTGAGGGTAAATCATACCGACGACTCCCTGAAAGCCGGTGTCCGCGGTCCGACCATCATGGAAGATTTTCATTTCCGTGAAAAGATGACCCATTTCGACCATGAAAGAATTCCTGAAAGAGTGGTGCACGCAAGAGGATCGGCCGCTCATGGTTTTTTTCAGCCTTATGAAAATGCAGCCAAATACAGCAAGGCCGGTTTCCTTCAGGATCCATCCAAAAAAACTCCGGTATTTGTGCGAATTTCGACGGTTGTTGGCTCCCGGGGTTCTGCTGATACCGTGCGTGATGTGCGGGGTTTTTCCACTAAATTTTACACGGAAGAGGGAAATTATGACCTGGTTGGCAACAACATGCCCGTATTTTTTATCCAGGATGCGATAAAGTTCCCCGACCTGGTTCACGCCATAAAGCCCGAACCGGATAATGAGACCCCCCAGGCTTCAGCTGCACACGACACTTTTTGGGACTTTGCTTCCCTCACTCCGGAATCAACTCATATGCTTATGTGGGTGCTTTCCGACCGTGCCCTGCCCCGCAGTTTACGAATGATGGAAGCTTTCGGAGTTCATACGTTTCGATTGATTGATGCCGACGGGAAATCCCGGTTTGTTAAATTTCACTGGAAACCCGCCCTCGGCGTTCATTCGCTGGTATGGGATGAGAGCCAGAAACTGGCCGGAAAGGATCCCGATTTTAGCCGAAAGGATCTGTGGGAAGCGATAGAAAACGGGGATTACCCGGAGTTTGAACTCGGAATACAGGTTGTGGAAGAGGATGACGAACACTCATTCGATTTTGATATTCTGGATGACACGAAATTAATACCCGAAGAAGAAGTACCCGTCACTCCGATCGGAAAAATGACGCTTAACCGAAACCCCGATAACTTCTTCGCCGAAACAGAACAGGTAGCATTTCAGGTAGGCAACGTTGTTCCCGGTATCGATTTCACAAATGACCCTATGCTACAAGGACGTCTCTTTTCATACCTCGATACGCAGCTCATTCGTTTGGGTGGCCCCAATTTTAATGAACTGCCCATTAACAGGCCTGTGGCTGACGTCCATAATAATCAGCGGGATGGTTATGGCCGCCAAAAGATAAACAAGGGAAAAGGAGCTTATCTGCCGAACAGCGTACGTGGTGGCTGCCCGATGCACGCACCCGAAAACATGGGCGGTTACGTGCATCATGCCGAGAAAGTTGACGGGCATAAAATCCGTGAACGCAGCGACAGTTTTAAAGATCACTTCAGTCAGGCTACGCTATTCTGGAACAGTATGTCGAAGCCCGAAAAAGATCATATTGTGAAAGCGGCCCATTTCGAACTTGGAAAAGTGAAGGATAAAGAAATCCGCAAGCGTGTCATTTATGAGCTGTTTAATCATGTGGATCACGCTTTTGCGGTACAAATTGCCAAAGGAGTTGGTATTGATCCCCCTTCTTCCGGGGCTACTAAAAATCATGGAAAAAAGTCACCCGCGCTGAGTATGGAAAACACCGTGAAGGATTCAATAAAGACCCGTAAAATCGCTGTACTTGCACTCGAAGGATACAATCACGCCCATGTAAGCGCCGTAAAAAGTGCGTTGATGAAAGAAGGCGCTCAAGTGAAAATCATTTCCGAACGTGGAGATCCATTGCAAAGTGACAAGGATAAGCTTGAAGTTGATATGACGCTTATCACTACCGGTTCCATTATGTTCGATGCGGTATTTATACCGGGCGGCAAAGATAGTGCCGGGGCATTGAAGAAAAATGGTACTGCTGTTCATTTTGTGAATGAGGCATTTAAACATTGCAAGCCCGTTGCAGCAATGGGGGAAGGTGTCGATTTCCTGAAGGCGTGCAGGCTACCGGGTATTCAACTTCCGGATTCTGAGAAGAGCGGAGTTACGAATGAAAAAGGAGTCGTCGCCGGAAATCCCGACAATCCGGATTCATTCATAAAAGAGTTCATTAGAGCGATCGCCCAACACCGGCATTGGGACAGAGAACATATTGATACAGTGCCGGCGTAGTTTACTGCTATGTCAGAATGCCTGAGTCTAAACCTGCCCGCCACCCTGCTTCCGATGGGCAAGTCAGGCTTTTAGAAGGCTTTGATGCACGCTACTATTAGTGCATTAGAAGTCTTCATTTTATTCATTAACAAACATGAGAGATGAACAAAAGTAAATCGATTGATTCTCCCTTAAAGATTGACAGCTCCGGATGGAAGAAAATTTTGAAAAGTGTGAAAGAACGTGTTGTGGAGGATTATATACCTATCGTATCTGCCGGTGTTGCCTTTTATGCGTTTCTGGCAATATTTCCCGGTATTATGGCCCTGTTTTCAGTTTACGGATTAGTGGCGGACGCTCAGTCGGCTGAAGAACAAATCACCAGGCTTGCCGGAGTGATGCCGGAAGAAACGATTACATTAATTCGGGGGAGAGTGGATAATTTAATGGAGACCTCGACGTCTGCACTTGGCTGGGGAACCCTGTTCGGATTCCTTATTGCTCTCTGGAGTGCCAACAGGGGAATCAAATCTCTGTTTACGGCCCTCGAC
>PXDL01000263.1 GCA_003566395.1 Balneolia bacterium
AGCTTGGGTTTTTGTTTCATACTGTTCATTGAAGGATTTTATGTGATAGCTGCCCGGACTCCCCCGGCAAGGCATTCGCAAGCACGATGTAACCGCTTACACAACATCAAAAATAACGAATTCTGCCCGATATGCGAGAAGCTTTTTTTCGCTCGCTTTGGTCCGGTTTCTACGAATTCCCAAAACAACCCCAAAAAAAATCGCTACGTCGCTATATCAAAAATCTCAAAAATCGCTCAATCATAGCGGTTTTCATACAAGCAGCGTTTTCATCAGATTGATGCATGAATTAAAAGAGGCACCGACATTCCAAATTCCAATCTTCTCACAAAGCTTTCCCCGCCCAACACACAGATCGTTACGTCGCCAAATCGAAAATCTCAAAAATCGCTCAATCATATCAAACCTCATTCAAGCAACGCTTTCATCAGATTGATGCATCAATTTAAAAGAGGCACCGACCTTCCAAATTCCAATCTTCTCACAAAGCTTTCCCCGCCCAAAACACAGATCGTTACGTCGCTAAATCGAAAATCTCAAAAATCGCTAAATCATAACGATTCTCATTCAAGCGAAGATCTATTAATAGTTGATTCAGCGATTTATAAGACGTAACGACCTAACGATTTCCGATCTTCAAAAGCCATCACCCATTAAATCCGGTCCAGCTCTTCAAGCGGAAGGGTTTCATTCAGGTGAATGGCATCACCTTCCGTTTTGTCGATGTGAACGGGTAAAAGGTAGCGCACCCGTGTTATAAATTTTTTGCCCGGGTTTTCATTCCGGTAAAACCGAAACTCGTAATCGATGATGATATCCGCATTCTCGCCTTTGCTGCGCACGGGAATGCCAAGCGGGAATTTCGGATTTTCTTTGATGATGTGGCTCTGCTTGTCGCGTTGACCCAGAGTATCCAGGTACGAAACATGCAGCCGGTTTTCATGTTCAGGCTCAATGATGGTAAATCCGGCCGGTGTGGCAAGGTTTATTGAAATCGTGTATTCGGTCGCCCCGATATGCTGTATTTCCTTTTTAATCGTCTTTTCCGGTTTCATCGGCAATTGGGTTAGCTATGATTCAGGTTTTATTTCTTGCTATCTTCAGGAAGGCTTGGTAAATCCACTATTTTGTCTGCCTTCTGCTTTCTTTATCGCAAAAACGAATTCTTCACGTGCGGTTTGATTTGGCTCAGGCGTTGCATACGATCAACAATCCCGGTTTTATTTAGTCTTCATTTGTTAATGATAATTCATTTATGCGTGTGCCCGTTCCAGAGGCGTTTATACCTTGCGGCACCCACCCCTTTTACGAAAGCACTTTTAATTTAATCAATCACCCCATTTCTGCAAACGCATCTCCGATAACACCTTTTTTATGAGCACTATTGATGAATTCCGCATGAAGCGGGAAAAACAAAATCAGAACGTACTCGGGCTCGGCCATCTCGGTATCAAACGTTTTTTCAATATGGATACCAATACCTACCGCGACGGCGCCCTGGACGGCAAGACCAAAGAACTGCTCGGGCTCACCGCCTCGGCCGTGCTTCGCTGTAACGACTGCATCGACTATCATCTTGAACAATGCGCCAAGGCCGGCTGGACCAAATCTGAAATCACCGACGCCCTGAACGTAGCGCTTATAGTGGGCGGAAGTATCGTGATTCCTCATCTGCGCCACGCAGCCGACACCCTCCATGAGCTTGAAGCCGAAGGCACTCTTCAGGCCGGCTGACACGGAGTTTTAAATGAGCACCTCCCTTTCACGGTCCCTCATCGCCCTGCTTCTTTTTTTTCTGGCGGCATGGCCGGTGAATGGTCAGGCAATACAACCCGGCACCGACACCAACGCGGTAGCCGAGTCCGATTCCCTGGAACGGGGATTTTTGCCGCTGGGCGGGTTTTCTACCGAAACCGGTCTCGGTCTGGGCGGGATGTATCAAAGTCAGCGCTATACCGATGACCACTTTCCGCTCCGCGAGTTTTTTCAGATTCAGGGCATCGGGTTTACAACGCTCAACTTTGGCTTTCAGACAGCCTACAAACGCCGGTCTGAAAACGGCCACCGCTTTGAGTCACGCGCCGATCTTATAAAATTAAATAACGCCTACTTTTTCGGAATCGGGCCATCTACCGTTTTCAGTAAATCCGATTTTGATGACGGCCTGAATGACTACAGCCGCCTGGACCTGCTTGTGTACACCGAATATGGACGCGTAATAAGCCGTCCGCGCTCCGATCGCAGGCTCGAATGGTATAACGGTGTTTTGATGGGCTACCAGCGCCACACCAATTTCAGCGAATCACGGCTTGGCCTGGATCGTCCCGACGGTGTCGGCGGCGGTTTCCGTCAGGCCTTTTATACCGGCTTCATGGCAGATTTCCGTTCCGATCTTTTTCGTCCGGATTCCGGCTCACTGTACAAGTTGCAGCTTGATTTTTTTCCATCTGTGCTCGGAAATCAGTCAACCCTTGCATCCATAGAATCCTCGGCAGCCGCCTATCGTGGATTTCACCTGGTAACCGATCTTGTCTTTGCCGCCCGTATCAGCATGAAGCAGGTTTTCGGGAAGGCGCCTTACTATGAACTCCCTTACCTGGGCGGAGAAAAAACCCTTCGGGGATTTCATTTTGAGCGCTTCCGGGATCAAGGCCGCATCTTCACCAATCTGGAGCTGCGGACCTGGCTTTTCTCACTCCCGTTTTTCAATATTGAGATCGGCGGCCAGTTTTTTGCCGATTTGGGCACCGTGTACCGGCACCCTTTTGAAGCCGGATGGTACCGTCATATCCGGACAACGGGCGGAGCCGGCGGGGTGATGTCTATCTACAACCGGGATTTCATTGTGCGGGGTGATCTCGGCATCTCCAAAGACGGCTGGATGATTTACGCCGGACTCGGTTACCTGTTTTGATTTTAGGGTCGCTCCGCTCCCAATTGTGAATGTTGAGTGTTGAATGTTGAATAATTGTCGATCCCTGAATTAGCTTGAGAATGTTCACTGATAATGTTCTCTGATACTGTTCTCTGATTCTGTTCTCTGTAAACGATTACCTTTGTGCGGACAAAAGTCAACCAAAAACCGCCGGTCGGATCAATCCGTGAAATCCGCGTAAATTCGCCGGACAAAACAGACTGCCATCAGATACGGAATAATCAGTTTACCGGACAACAGTGTTTCCAAATTCCGAATCCCGGCCGAAATGATTCGACAAAAGCGGCAAAAAGCTTATTTTTGCGGCTTCACCATTTTTCCAAAAAAACTACCGTTTCCATACCCTTTTCACATGATTGCACTGAACCTGTTGCTGCTTGTAATCATTTTCATTACCGGCTCCTTTCTCTCCACCTGGCTGATGCGCAAACGCGGCTACCGCGTACCCCACAACATGAAAACCAGGGAAGACAAGCTCCTGCTGCTGATGAAACTGCTGCTCTTCTCCCTCATCACCACGCTGCTTTTGGTAGCGCTGCTGCTGTTCGGCATCGATCCGCTCAACCTGCTGCAGCAGAGATGAAAAGCTTTCCATCAGCCTACATCAAAGAAAAACAAGCCCCTCCGAACCGGCCGGTTGAAAATATAAGCAGCAGCCAAGAAACAGCTTTCATTCAGCTCCAAAAGACATTATATTTGGTGCTCTCTGAACGAAGGGACTGTAGCTCAGTCGGTAGAGCAACGGACTGAAAATCCGTGTGTCGGCGGTTCGATTCCGCCCGGTCCCACGTTTACCTTAAAGCCCTGAATTGTATTTGATTACAGTTCAGGGCTTTTTTTATGAATTACTGTGGGAGCTTTTTTCCATCCAGACCTCATACACTATGAAATCAAGTGAATACGTGAATACAACCTCCGTTCGATTCTAAACAAAATGGAGGCTGTCCGATAAGATGTAATTGATTTATGGTTGCCTTGATAATTAAAGCATACTTCGTGAACCGTCGTGACTTCGCGCCCTCGTGGCAAAAAAATACCTGTTTTCACCACGAAGACTTCAGGACACTAAGCACTGCCAAATCCCTGCCGGATCTCCCCCGTCACCCCTATACGTCATTCTGAACACCCTTCATGTGGTGGGAATCCCAAACCAATCCAATAGTCACCCGGCCCCGCAGGCCCAATCAACGCATCATGTGAAGAATCCCCTCCGGCTTCAACTACCCGATGCGCCGCTCACGCGAAGGGGAATGGGGGCTTTGTTTTTTCAAGGGGCAAAATGGCTGTAAGTTTTTTTTAAAAAAAAGACTCATTTTCATATAGTCATATATGTTAAGAAATACAGTCATCATGAAAACCTTCCATGTCTATATACTAACTAATAAATACAACAAGTTGCTCTATGTTGGAGTAACAAGCTGTTTAAAACAAAGAGTTAGCGAACATAAACAAGGCTTTGGAGGATCATTTACTTCAAGGTATAAAATCAATAAACTTGTATATGCGGAACCCCATAACAACGCTGTTTCTGCAATTCGCAGAGAGAAGCAAATTAAAGGCTGGGCACGTGCTCGTAAAATCAGTCTCATAAACAAGGCTAATCCAAAATGGGAAGAACTTGATCCCTGATAAACAACTTTGCCGAGTAATCCCCCAACTTTTTCTAATGTATGATAATGAACTTAGAGAAGACTCAACCGAAGGGGATATTTCGCATGGCGCTTCGGGCGAACTACAGGGTAATGCTATCATCCGGTTTTCTACCCGCTCCCGCCACATGACGAGCGCTCAATATGACGGAATCGGGGGTAGGGGGTAGTAGATATCGTTCTGGTTTTCCCACATCAAATGCTCCACCATTTGCTGAACCCGGCAGGCCCTCATCCGACCTGGGGATGAAAAGAAAAAAAAGTAACACCCCCATACGTCATTCTGAACACCCTTCATGTGGCGGGAATCCCAAACCAATCCAATAGTCACCCGGCCCCGCAAGCCCCATCAATGCATCATGTGAAGAATCCCCTCCGGCTTCAACTACCCAAGTGCATTGCTCAAACGAAGGGGATATTTCGCATGGCGCTTCGAGAGGACTACAGGGTAATGCTATCATCCGAATTTTTACCCCCTCCAACCACATAACGAGCGCTCAATATGACGGAATCGGGGGTACGGGGTAGTAGATATCCTTCCGGTTTCCCCACATCGAATACTCATACCATCTGCTGAACCATCA
>PXDL01000113.1 GCA_003566395.1 Balneolia bacterium
AATCTCCGTCTCGCCGGGGATGAACACCACCTGCCCCGGCTTCGCCTCGGCCAGGGCCTCCAGCAGGGCGTCGAGGGTCGTCGCCGTGTAGTCCCCGCCCGTCCCCGAAGCAGGGTCTAAACCGACCACCGCCGTCTTTCCGAGCGGCACACCGTCCAGCGCCTCGGGCATAAACCGGAACGGCCCCTCCGGATTCGGAACAAAACCGACGGAACCGTCCGCCCGCCACTCCAGATTGCCCCGCAAAGAAAACTCGTCAACCTCGTCCTCCGGCGGCAGCGCCGGGAACCGGGTCCGCCCCGACTGGCGAAACGCCTCCTCCGACGACGACGGATACTCCGCATAAAACCGCCACGGCTCCGTCGCAAACGAACGCTTTTTTGCGTCATAGTCCTGCTGCGTAATCATCTCCGACACAGACCACGGGAAAAACAGCGACACAAATTCGTTCTCGCCCCGCTCGGCATCCCGATAAAGCCGAGCAAACTGGTTGTGACCGCCGCGCGCCGTCGAAAAAATAACCATTGACCCGCCCGCGTCCGTTGTCGGCATCAACGTACGCAGCGCGTCCTCCTGATACTCGGCCAGCGCAGCCTCATCCCACAGAACCAGCGACGCCGTTTGACCGGCCGCCACCGTCTTGGTCGCCGGGTACGACGTAATCTGGCTCACCATACCGTCACGAAACTTGTACGCATGATGTTTCGCGGCCATCGACTCCGGCTTTGGGCCGCGCTCACGAATCGACTCGGGCAAAAACTGGTACATAAAGTCCAGCAACTCGAGCGCCTTGTCGGCCGCGGTCTGGCTCCGAGACACAAACACAATGTTGGCGCCCGGCTGAAACATTAGCATCCACAGTGCGTACGCCATTGCCACCGTCGTCAAACCCAACTGACGGGCCTTTAGTACGACAACATACCGGTTGTTCTGGAAAGTTTCTAAAGTTTCCCGCTGATAATCAAACAGGTCCAGCCGCACCCGGCCCTTTCCCTTGCCGAACTTTTCCCCGGCAGGCACCCACACGCAATCAGAAAAAAAACTAATCGGGTCTTGAGAGTAGTTCCTCCATCGCTGCTCGACATGCAGGGCAACCAAGCGCTTCCGGCGACGTCCACCAATGGCCATCGTCACGCGACCGCCTGCGAGGCAAGCCAGCGAGAAACGCGTTCCACGCCGACCCAACCCAAGACCTCGTCCGCCAACCTATCGTCCGAAAAGTCTTCATAATCTCTAAAATCCTGACGCTCTGCCTCAACAAACGACTTACCATAATGCTTTAGGTACAGGTCCATCGCGCCCTGATTACCGTCCATGGCCATCCGGACCAGCGTATCCTTAACCTGCAAATACTTTTGCTCGTCAGGCGTTAGGCCCGGCTCCAGCGCAGGGTCATCCGACACCGTAACGGGCTGCTCACCACGCTTAACTGTCGAGTCCTTCGCTTCACCCACAATAATCTGTTTCTGCTGGGCAACCAACTCCAAAAAATCGTCGTCTTCTTTCCAGCGGCGCACCGTCCTCGGATGCACGCCCTTCGTTTCCGCAAACCCTTTTTCTGTTTGAGGCAGCCCAAGAGAAACCCGCAACCTTTTTGGAGTTGCGAGCCAGTATGCGAATTCGTTTTTTACATCCGTACGGGCAGGACGACCCACCAGCGGCTCCTCAGTACTTCGGCTTTGGCTTCGGCTTCGGCTTTGGCTTCTTTGGCTTGTACGCTCTCATCACTGCCTCCTAGTAGGTTCCCTCGCCCATATGATGCTGCAAGGCTTCGATTGGCGTGCTGAAATTATACCCAGACACACCGAAATTTCCAGTAGCAATATACTCTAGCCCGCGACGAATCTGCTCATCCGGGCTTGTAGCGTACAGGTCGTCCTCGCGCCACGCCCGCTCAGGATTACCCGAATGATACCTGCCCAGCATTTGCGGAATACCCCATGCAGTACTGTTTGGCAAAGGATTGCGCGCACGATAGTCCCAGTTCGACTCGCGCTCCCACAACTTATCCAACGCCTGAAACTCGTCAATACCCCAGCCGTAATTGTCCTGCATCATTCGCAAAGCAATCAGTTTGCTGTGCAGCGGCGTCCCGGGCTGAAGCATTTCCTCCCAGTCATCCACGGAAAATAGTCCCGGGTCGTGAAGCGCGGAGACGTACGAGGGCATTAACGTCAATAGGATTAGGATAAGGCCGGCCAGCCTTTTGCGCACGCTGCTTGGCGATTTGTTCCTCCCGCTTCGACAACTTAGGCATCTTTCTTTACCCAATCTTCAATGCGGTTCTTCTTTTTTGGGCTCTCGTTATTAGGTGGCTTTTTCCATTCAACTTTAACGTTTGGGCCCAAATCGTGGCTAGAGCCTCTCGACTTTTCGTTCATTGCGCTCCCTTAATGCTAACAGTAATCAGGCCGGAAGGCACTTTAACTGTTCCGCCAGTCAAATCCAACGGGTCCAAAAAGCCTACACCCTCTTCAAACCCCTTGTAAAAGCCGTCACTCGGGTCGTACTTAACGCTGAAAACATTCCCAAAATTATCGGAAACTTTGTTGGGGTAAAACGACTTAAAAACGTCTTCCGGCGTTTGCACGTTAACAACTTCCAAAGACAAATTGTTCGGCAAAACGACTTCCCACTCTCCCGGATAGGGCAAACCAAGACCGGGCTTTTCCCAATTACCAGAAACAGGCAAAGCGTCAAAGTTGCGCGGGACCCTTAACTGCCAAACGTAACCGTAAGTGATACCCGTCCAATCAAGAGAGTGTCGAGAAAAACCGTTTGCTTCCCTCGCAAGGAGGCTTACGGCAAGAAAACCGGGGTCTGTAATAGTTGCCCCGACAACAGAATCGGGGTTTGCTTCCAAAGCCCTAAAAAAGTCTTCGCCCAAAAATTTTCTCATTGAGTTTCCGTGAAGACCACGATACCCCACAAAATCTGGGTGGGTAGCATTCTTCATGCTGTCTCGAAGAATGCGAATTGCGCTGTCAGTCGTTTCCTCAAAATATTTAATTGTTTCAAGACGCGTCAAGGCCAACCGGTTGTTTGCCTGATTGCCAAAAACTTCCCACTGGTCAAGAGCATCAATAAAACTTGCGTCGTTCGACAAATCTCCCGTTCGCAAAACAGACTGAATGTTTTTGTTTCCAACGTTGTTCCAGTAAATTCCCGCCTCGTAAAGATTTTTTACGCCAAGGGGGCGCAACGAAGGCTCAACAATTGCTTCAGAAACCGAATTAACGTACCTTTGAGGTTCCCAAACGTCGTAAGAAACATTCCTCGCGCTCATTTTCATTTGCGTTTCTGCAAACGAATTAGCAATTTCGATTGCGCGAGTGTTCAACTCTTCTTCGTCAAACTTTGTGGCCTGCGTTCGGGCGTGAGCCGCCATCCTCTGCTCGCTCGATGATTTTTGCAGGGGGTTCATATCCGGAATTTCTACGCCCTTTTCGCTTACCGCGAACTTATAGGGCTTTAAAGAATCAATTCCGGGAACCGTAAGAAGTTTCCGAACCAAAGAACCCGTTAGCGACAAGCCAACTGCCCCGGTCGCCCCGGCAACCGCGCCCGCGCCAATCCCCGATGCGGCCGGCAAAAACCCCATGCCCGCCGCCAAAACCTCGGAACCATCGTCTGCCTGCGCAGGTGCTTGAGTTCCCCCAAAAAACGCACCCAACGTGCCACCGACGGCAGCCCACGGCGTCAACATCGACAGCGTCTTCAGTGTCCGAGCAGAATTTGCGGCAAACTGGGAACGCAACCAATCGCCAAACGGACCGCGAGCATTGTTAATAATTGCCCGAGCCGTTGGCAAAAACGAAGCCTCTACAGACGGGCCGCGCTCCGCAACGACCTCGGCAACCGTCAAGCCCGTTTCCCGAACCTCATCCAACACCTTGGGCATTACCCGGCGCTTTGGAGGTAGCACCCGCTCCCACTTGTCCCGCTTCACTACCGGCTGACCGTTCAACATCTCCCAATCATCCAACTCGCCCCGGCGAACCCGCTCAATAAACTTTTCGCGATTGTCCGCCGCCAACCGGCGCAACCGGCGAACATTGTCTGCCCCAAACGCAGAACCCAAAGTATCAAACGCCACCGTCGCAATTTCGTCCCACGATTGCGACATCGTCGGGTCAAAAATTTCTGCCATTTCCGGCTGCGCCTTCAGCATTTGCTTCCGGCTCTCCTTAATTCCCGGTGGCAAAATAAAACTTTCGCCGATTTCTGCCTGCAAGAAAATGCGCGTCGGGAACCACCCGCGCTCCTGCTGGCCCATCGGAATCCCATCAACGCCCCGGCTTACCGCGTGCGCCAAAGCATGGAACCCAAGCATCTGCTGCGTCGGATTCCCTTGACCAAACGGGTTAACCATTTCGACAGTCTTGCCAGACGCCGTCACAAACTTTCCGAACACGTTGTGGCCGGCCGCCTGATACACCGCGTTGCGGTCAATCACCAGCGCAAACGGGTTCGTCGGGTCAATCGACGCAACGGCGTACGGGAACGTCTTGTCCGACAGGCTAATAATCCCCCGGCCCGTCAAATTCAAATCGTTAATCAGTTCAGCCGCAACCTGAGCGCCCCACGTGTTGTACCCGTCAAGAATTTCTCCGTCCTTGCCCCTCGGCGCCAGCGACGGGTACGCCTGATGAAACGCTTCAAGGTCAAACACCGCACGGCCGTTAACCTCACGAATAAACGGCAGGGCCGGCAAAGCACGCACCGGCTCCAAAATCGGTGGAGCACCCGCAGAAAACCCGGCCATCGACCCCGCAATAAGCACCGGGTCAAACGCAATCCGTCCCGAATCATCCAACACAGAACCAGAAATAGACCGCACCAGCGCCGCCCGCTCCAAATACCACGGCGCACCGCCCCGCACTGTATCGTCCAAACCAAACGACTGGTTCAACCGCAGCCGCTGCACCGACCGCGCAAACTCCCGCAAATCATCCTTCTTGCGGGACCGCGCCCACCGCAACGCATAAACAAACTGTTCGTCCCCCGGATTCAAAAACCTTGAGGCGACAAGGTTTGCCTGCGACAGCGGCGACTGCGGCACACCACCCAAAATTTCTCGGCCCTGCGTACGCAGATTTGCCGGCAAACGCCCCAACAGCGCCGACTCCCGCCGCGCAGCCTCCCG
>PXDL01000424.1 GCA_003566395.1 Balneolia bacterium
CAACCTGCTTCAACCGCTCATTGATATCCCAAGAAATAAACTGTATATTTGGAGTCTTCATGAAATTCGGTCTTTTCCATATATCATGAAAGTACGCGAGAGTGGTGGAATTGGTAGACACGCTAGATTTAGGATCTAGTGCTGATAAGGCGTGGGGGTTCGAGTCCCCCCTCTCGTACCAGTTTGGCCGGACGGGTGTATCATACCCCTGCATTTCACATCCGCCAATGGCTACATATCATTTTTTCATTTCCAGGCTGCAACGGCCGCATTGTTCCAATTATATTATTACTAAATCATTTCTTTTTAAGTGAATATCTCGGTAGAAAACATCACCACGGTTGACAAAAAAATTACCATTGAAGCCGACCAAACCGACCTTGGGCCACGCATCGACAAAGCCCTGAAAAAATACCGCAAACAGATGACTGTGCCCGGCTTTCGCCCGGGAATGGCGCCGATTGGTCTGGTTAAAAAGCGCATCGGAAAAGATGTGGAAAATGAACAGGTTGATGAATTTGTGCAGGAAGTTTTCCAGAAGGAAATTATTCCGAATCACAAGCCGGTAGGTGAACCGGTAATGGAATCCATTGATTATACCGACGGACAACTTAAAGTGGAACTGAGTATCGGCAGCGCTCCCGAGTTCGAACTTACAGACCCTGACAAGATAAAAGTCGACAAACTGGTCCATGACGTAACCGAAGAAGAAGTTCAAAAAGAATACGAACACCGTATCAAATCGGCTGCCGATTTTTCCGAAACCGATGACCCGGCCTCCGAAAAAGCGAAGGTAACGGTCAATGTTGTGCGTCTTGATTCCGACGGAAACGAAACCGACGACCGGGATGAAGACCTCCTCATCCCCCTTGATGATGAAAACCAGCCTGAAGAATACCGTAAAGAGCTTAAAGGCAAGAAAAAAGGCGACTCATTTGAGCTGAAGCTTGAAGATGACGGTGAGACATCAACCTATAAAGTTGATGTCGTGAAGGTTGAGGAAGTCACGGATGCCGAACCCGGTGAAGAACTTTTCAAGGAGCTGAGCCGCGGTGCCGCAGCAAACGAAGAAGATTTCCGCAGCTTTCTCAAAAGCCAGATTCAGGACTATTTCGACAGCACGGCCGATGATCTTGTGAAAGATAAAATTGTGACCGCTCTGATTGATGCTCACGATTTCGAGATTCCGAAAAATATTTATCAGGACATCCTAAACAGCCGCATCGAAAACCTAAAGCGTGAAAACGACAATGAGCTCCCGGCAGATTTCAACCGTGAAGCTTTTGAAGCTGAAAACAAGGAGAGCATCACCAAAGAAGGCAAATGGACGTTCATCGTTTCCAAACTTTTTGAAAAATATCCGGACACTGAAATACAGGCTGAGGACATAGATACGTTTTTCGAAACCGAGTCTGCCAAAATGGGCCTTCCGGCAGAAATGCTGAAGCAGTTTTACAGTTCTCAAAGTGGTCAGCTTGAGCAGCTTCGGATGCGTATCCGTACCGACAAATTGTTTGCCCATCTGCTGAACGAAGTTCAGGTAAACGAGCTTTCCCGTGAAGACTATGAGAAAAAATATGCGCCCAAGGACGACGAGGACGCCAAGAACCAGGAATCTTCCAGCTAACAACCCTCACATTTTTTTCCGACATCATGCATATTCCAAACCAACCTATTTTCGACCGCAAAGCACTTGAACAGGCCGGCGCAGGTGAAGCGCAGAGTAATCTGGTGCCCATGGTAATTGAAACCACATCCCGCGGGGAACGTGCCTACGATATTTACTCAAGGCTTCTTAAAGATCGCATTATTATTCTCGGTACGCCGATCAATGATGCAGTGGCTTCTAACATTGTGGCTCAGATTCTATTTCTGGAGTCTGAAGACCCTGAGAAGGACATCAATCTTTATGTCAACAGTCCTGGTGGAGTTGTTTCCGCAGGACTTGCAATCTATGATACCATGCAGTACGTAAAATGCGATGTTTCCACAACCTGTATAGGTATGGCCGCATCCATGGGTGCCGTGCTGCTTACCGCCGGCGCCAAGGGCAAGCGCTCGGTATTGCCGAATGCCAGGGTGATGATCCACCAGCCGCTTGGCGGCGTTCAGGGCCAGGCCAGCGATATTGAGATTGAAGCGAAAGAAATTCTTCGTCTCAAGCAGAGTCTGAGCCAGATTATTGCCGACCACGCCGGCCGCACACTCGAAGAGGTAACACGGGATTCCGACCGGAATAAATGGATGACCGCCGACGAAGCCCATGAATACGGCCTGATTGATAAAGTAATGAAGCGCTGATTTTATTTCGGCTTCGGCAAGGGGTTCCGGATACTTTGTAATTCTGAGCCGGTTCGTTATTTTTGCTAAGCTCTTCAGTTTTTCCGGAGAGCTTTCTTTTACTCTATATATTTAATTCAACACCTTACATGAGCGGCAAGACTAAAAAAAACCGCATTCATTGTTCGTTCTGCGGACGCTCTTCAAGCCAGGTAAACAGCATGGTTGCCGGGCCTGATGTCTATATTTGTGATTATTGTATTAATGATGCCGCCGGTATCGTAAAATCCGATCTGGCCAAAAAAAATACCGACCGGGCAGCCCATTACAAACCCATGCTCAAGCCGGTGGAAATCAAGGCCCATCTTGATGAATATGTTATCGGTCAGGAATATGCAAAGAAAACCCTGTCCGTGGCCGTCTATAACCATTTCAAGCGTATTAATCAGATAGCCGAGGATGCCGGAGACAAAGACAGTATTCAGATCGACAAAAGCAATATTCTGCTTCTCGGTCCTACAGGGTGTGGCAAAACCTTATTGGCCCGTACATTAGCCCGACTCATTGATGTGCCTTTTACCATTGCCGATGCCACAGCCCTCACCGAAGCCGGTTATGTAGGTGAAGATGTGGAAAGTATTCTTTCCAATCTGCTTCAGGCCGCCGATTACGACGTGGAAAAAGCGCAGCGCGGCATCGTTTATATTGATGAAGTGGACAAAGTTGCGCGAAAAAGCGACAACCCCAGTATCACCCGGGATGTTTCGGGTGAGGGCGTTCAGCAGGCGCTGCTCAAAATTCTGGAAGGTTCTATTGCCAACGTGCCACCCAAAGGCGGACGCAAGCATCCAGAACAGAGTTTTGTGAAGATCGACACCACCAATATTCTTTTTATTTGCGGCGGTGCCTTCGACGGACTGGCTGATGTGATTTCCCGACGTCTCTCAACAAGCTCTATGGGATTCAATACTACCGAGCAAGTTAAGTTCGACAAGTCGAATCCCAATATTTTCACATATACCGAGCCGGAAGATCTTCAGAAATTCGGACTTATCCCTGAGCTGATCGGGCGGCTTCCCGTTATTTCCGGTTTGCATGAGCTCGACAGAGATGCATTGATCGACATTATGCTTAAGCCGAAAAATGCACTCGTCAAGCAGTACAAGCGCCTTTTCGAACTCGAAAATGTAGAGCTTGATTTTGAAGAGGAAGCCCTTGATGCCATTGTTGACAGAGCGATGAAGCGTAAAACCGGTGCTCGGGGCCTCAAGTCTATCATGGAAAAAGCCATGCTTGATATCATGTTTACCCTGCCCACCATGCGGAACGTGAAACGCTGTGTTATCTCCCGTTCCACCATAGAGGAAGATGCACCGCCCGTATATGAAAAGCACAAGGCATCAGCCTGATATTGACACAAAAGCCGCTTAATGCGGCTTTTTTTTGGTCATTACTTTCGGGTCCTACAGATAATCGAAAACATTTTCCCGGTTGATGACTTCAAAAGGTGCATCTTTGTATGCCCTCACAAATCCTCCGGGCGGCTTGATTTTTTTCCCTTTCTTTGGCCATTTCATTTCGAATGCCCGGATATCGCCTCCGTCTTTTTCGATCAGATCTATTTCCTGTTTGTCGTAGGTTCTCCAAAAGTATAGTTCGGTAGTTTTCATATCCGACCTGTGCTTTTTCAGCCTTTCGGTAACCACGAAGTTCTCCCACAAAACACCGGTATCGGGCCGTAATTCCAGGGGCTTAAATTCCGATATAACCGCGTTTCTGATTCCATTGTCGTAGAAATACCATTTTTTGCTTTTCACGACCTCTTTACGCAAGTTTTTCGAAAACCCACTCAGAGGAAAGATTACGGAGGCGTCAGCCAATAAATACAGATAGCGCTCTACCGTATTTTTGCTCATACCAAGCAAATTTCCGAGTTCATGACCGGAAACTTCCTGCCCGATCTGATAGGCAAGTAGTTGAAGCAGTTTTTTCAGCTTAGCCGTTTCTCTGAGACTGTTGAGCATCAGCACATCCTTCAGCAAATAAGAACGCACTATTTCTGCAAGATACGTTTTCTTGTCGGCATCGGAGCTGAGCCTGAAGATTTCGGGATACGAACCGTACAAAAGTCTTTGATCAATATTCTTGCGGATTTCCACACCGGACTGAAACTCGTGAATCTCTGAAATTGAAAACGGATACAAGTCGATATCCACCTTTCGCCCGGTAAGCGGCTCACCGGTTGACTCAGTAAGAGTAAGTGAAGAGGACCCTGTTACCAATACCCGGATTTTCTCTACTTCATCTACTATCAATTTTATTTTACTACCTATATCACGGATTACCTGTGCCTCATCGATTATTAATAAATCCGTTCCCGAGAATAAGTTTCTGTAATTCCTGATTGTTTGTGAGGCCAGAAGATTCTGTACGTCAAGATCCTCCGCGTTCATGAACTCTGTTTTTCCTTTAAATCTCTCCTGGATTTTCCGTGCAAGCTGCGTCTTGCCGGTTCTTCGCGCTCCTTTTAACAGCACAACGCGCTGTGGCTTCAGCCATTTCAGAATAGCCGCTTCTGCTTTCCTGTTTACGTATGAAGAGACCATATTTACGTAAATTTAGTCAGTTAATTGACTGTATTAACGTTAATATAGTCAATTTATGCTTAAACTCATCATATATTACCACGGTACCGGGTAAAAACAACGCATTAAAAGAAAGCCGATGATAGAATTAGTGTGATGCTATTTTTTGATTTCATCTTATTCGAACCCCATTGGATGGTAATAATCTTCTTATTCCGATATCCTAATAAGCTTCTTTTACCTTTTATGCGGACAAAAGGGTTCCAAAAACCGCCG
>PXDL01000555.1 GCA_003566395.1 Balneolia bacterium
AACAGCCCAAAAAATGATTCAACATTTCGGCTCCGTAAAAAAGATCCGGTCTGCAAGCGAGGAAGAGTTGAAGCAGTACGCAGGAGCCAAAACCGGATCGTTGATTTACGCCTATTTTCAGAGCCAAAGCCGAGAGTGACCTAAATTTGATGCATCCCATTGTGCTTTATTATGGACACCCGACCCTTCCCGTGTGTATCAATAGGAGCTATTCAGGGCTAAAAATGGTTTCAGGCATGCATCACCAACCTTGGTATAGTTTTTGCAACTTGCTTAGCAGAGTCAGCTGATTGCCGCCTCAAGCAGCGTCAGTAAGCTTAAGAACGTATTACCGGGCAGGTTTGTTTATATAGACAGGTTCTATTTACAACCTAAAAACCCGGCTCAATAAGATCTCAGGCGGCTCTGATAGGACCCACGGCTTCACAGTCGTGCAATATCAAAATTCAACTAACGTTTTCGAATTATGTTGTCAGTAAATAAAATTTCAGACTCAAGGTATTCCGGATTAAACGACCAGGACCTGGTTCGTGCTTTTCGCAAGGACGGAGACCAACTGGCATTTAGTGAACTGCTGAACCGCCATCAGAATAAGATTTATTCTTATATCTACAGCATGGTGGGCAATCAGGAGATCGCCAACGACATCTTCCAGGAGACCTTTACCAAGGTGATTACCAAAATGGACGACACCTATAACGAACAAGGTAAATGGATAGCCTGGGTTATGCGAATTGCGCACAACGCCACGATTGACCATATCCGGAAACGTAAACGTTTTGTAGATGTGAATGCAGCTACCGACGACAATAATTATGATTTCTACGACCGACTCGAAGATGAAGGTGCCCCAAGCGCCCAGGACGATCTTGAGTTCGGTGAAGCGAAATCCAGCCTGATGAAGCATATCGGAAATCTTCCGAAAGAACAGCGCGAAGTTGTGATGCTGCGTCACTATTATGAAATGTCGTTCAAGGAAATTGCTGAACTCACCAATGTTTCCATTAATACCGCTTTGGGTCGAATGCGCTATGCGTTAATTAACCTTAGAAAATTGTTCGACAAAGAAAATGGAAAAGAATATCAATATGCAGAACGCGGATGATCTTTGTTTAAGGTACGTTCTCAATGAGCTTGACCCCTCCGAGGTCCTTATGGTTGAAAAAGCCATGCGGGAAGACGAAGACATGCTCATTGAGATCGAATGCCTTCGGGCTACGTTGCGTAAAGTAAATCAACTTCCGGAGCAGAGCCCGCCCGCGGTTGTAAGGCAAAAAATTCTCGAACATGCCGCTTTTCGCTGTGAACAAAAGCGCAGGGCGGATAAAATAAAAACACTCCAAACTTCCGGATTTGCAGCAGCTGCCGTGTTAATGATCGCCCTTGGATTAGGTTTTTACAACTATTCAGCGTCGCCATCGGGTGAAAATCAATATACCGGCACGTCTGCTTCATCTTTGGACATCCCTGCTCCTCAGGCAGGGTTATCGTCTGTCAGCACACCGGTAGTGCTCTCTTCTCAATATGGAAACACCGGCCGACAGGAAGTTCAGCCCTGGGTTGACCGAAACAAGGTTCTTCACATTAATGTGCGGTCCGGATCACAGGGCCTTACCATTATGAACCCATCTGTATCGGGTGATGCTCCGGCTTCCCGCCTTGTCCCGATTGAGCGTAGTACGGGTTCCTTCAATACCGGAATGCGGGATATTCAGCTTACACGAACACAATATTAGGTTTTCGGCATTTTGATTTTGCAGACCTGCCGAGAGTCTGCTGATTTTTTGACATTCAATTCCGAACTGACATCATTTTTTAAAGCCCGGTTTTCGTGGATCATTTTGCATCCTCAGATAAACGGGCTTTTTTTATTTCGGTAGAATTGGGTAAGTTAATTTTTTGGTATATATCGAGATGACGATTACAATACGGATGTTTGTTGCTTGAAGCAGAGCAGCCCTACCGGCTCCGGCAGTCTGATATATAGCCAACCAATCTTTAATCATTATCTGAACTTATGGGTAAAGTGATTTCCATTGCCAATCAGAAAGGCGGCGTTGGGAAAACTACAACATCGATAAATCTGGCGGCAAGTTTGGCTGCTATTGAGCACAAGACCCTTCTTATCGATATCGATCCGCAGAATAATTCAACGAGCGGGCTCGGAATTGAGAGCAAAACTGTTGAAAAATCCATTTATGAGCTGCTAATTGAAGGCTTGCCTGTAGGCGAAACCATCGTTAAAACAGAGCTCCCCTACCTCGACCTTGTACCAAGCCATATTAATCTTGTAGGGGCCGAAATCGAAATTATCGACCGTAGCAGCCGGGAACGGATTTTGGAGAAAGCCATAGAGCCGATCCGCGACAAGTATGATTTTATTATCGTGGATTGTCCGCCTTCTCTCGGATTGCTGACGATAAATGCACTTACCGCTTCGGATTCGGTTCTCATTCCCGTTCAGTGTGAATATTTCGCTCTTGAAGGGTTGGGTCAGCTTCTCAACACTATTAAAATTGTCAGGCAACACCTGAATCGTTCTCTCGAAATTGAAGGAGTTGCGCTTACCATGTACGACAACCGCACCCGCTTATCCGCTCAAGTATCCGAAGAAGTGAAGCGCTATTTCGGTGATAAAGTATTTGAGGCGCTGATTGCCCGGAACGTTCGTCTGGCAGAATCACCAAGTTTCGGCAAACCCGCTTTGCTGTATGATTCGGTAAGTACAGGTTCACAAAATTATCTGGCTCTTGCGCGTGAAATAATCACGCGTAACAAAAAAATGTTCGCCGATAGTCCTGTTTTTAAAAACAATTCCACGAAAGCCGGGAAAAAAGAAAGATCGTAAGTTTATGGCAAAGAAAGTTTTGGGAAGAGGCCTCGGTGCCTATTTCCCTGATATAGATTCCGACACCGGCAAAAAGAAAGAACAAACCGACCCGGATTCCACGCCCGGCAGTCCGGCCGAGTTGCGCGAACGGGTGAATGTAATTCTTCATATCCCGATAGATTCCATCAGGCTAAATCCGCATCAGCCGCGCACCGATTTTGATACCATCAAGCTCCAGGAGCTTTCCGATTCCATCAAACTTCACGGACTGATTCAGCCGGTTACGGTCCGTCATCTCGGGCGTGATCGTTTTGAGCTCATTTCGGGCGAACGAAGACTGCGCGCCACGCGAATGGCCGGTATGGAAACCATCCCTTCGTTTGTTCGCGAAGCCAATGATGAGCAGATGATTACCTTCGCCATCATTGAGAATATACAGCGTGAAGAGCTCAATCCTATTGAAGTGGCCCTCGGCTACCAGCGGCTTATTGATGAATGCGATCTCAAGCAGGAAGAAGTTGCCCAGCGCGTGGGCCGTAACCGCACGACCGTCACCAATACCCTTCGACTTCTGAATCTGCCTGCCGCTATCCAACAGGGGCTGAAAACGGGCAAAATAAGCGCCGGACATGCCCGAACTCTTGTTAGTGTGGATGATGCCGAGAAACAGGAAGAGCTCTATCAGCAAACCGTTGAAAATGAACTCTCGGTTCGACAGCTCGAAGAACTTGTGCGTCTGATTGGCAAACCCCGCAAAAAAAATACCAAACCGGCCGCTGTTAAACAGCAGGAATTTGAGTACCGCGAAATTACAAACCGGCTGCGTCGGACCCTCGCCACCAAAGTGAATATCCGTAAAAAGAATAAAGGCGGCGAAATTAAGATAGAATACTATTCCGACGACGAACTCGAACGCCTGCTGAACCTGTTCGATTCCATCCGGCATTAAATCCGGTATCCGTATGCTTACAACCGGGCGTTTCCAAATCCAGCTCGCAGCTTTTGCTTTTCTATGGCTGTGGGTATCCGTTTTACCAAACTCCGTTTTTTCGCAGGAAACAACTCGGAATTACGCTGCTTTTGTTTCGCATTCTTTATCTGAAAACTCGGTTTTTATAGCTGAAGCAGGTATTTCGTTTAAGCCGGTCTCCCCTCAACAGGAACGCCGTTTAACCCGTGATTTCAGTTTTTCCGCCCGACATGCACTTCTTCACTCCGAAGAAAACAATGAAGCGGTGCGCGATACGGTTCCGAATCCCCGTGATGTCATGATGCGATCGGTAATTTTGCCGGGCTGGGGACAATACACCAACAGGCAGATTTGGAAAATCCCCCTCGTTTACGGACTTATAGGCGGAATCGGAGCCTATGCCTGGTACGCCGATACGCGATACCGAGGATTCAGAGCAGCCTTTTACAACTCGTTTCCTGAAAATGATGATTTCCGCTTCGGAGAAACCCCCGACTGGATTTCACCGGATTCATCTACTGAATTTTTGCGGGATTCGAGAAATTTTTTCCGGAACCGCCGTGATTTCCTCATTTTAGCCACCGTGCTGGCGTACGGGCTTAATATTATCGACGCTTATGTATTTGCCCACATGCGAGATTTCGATGTCAGCGACGACCTTTCGTCCCGCAGGGTGAACGTACAATCCTCCACGTTTCTGACCTCGCACTCCCTGCCGGTACCGCTGGTCTCATTCAATTTTCGTTTTTAACCTAAGTGACTATTTATGTCTGAAAATGCACCTGAAATCCCTGATAAATACGCTGAAGGTCTCCGCAACGATATCTGGAGTATCTTTAAGGTGATGGGGGAATTTGTAGAGGGATATGAAAAAATGTTTGCCATAGGACCGTGCGTTTCGGTTTTCGGATCCGCCCGCCTCAGCAAAGACAACCCCTATTACGAGATGACCGAAGATATGGCCCGACGCCTCACAAAGGTGGGCTTCGGAGTTATTACAGGCGGAGGTCCGGGGCTGATGGAAGCGGCAAACAAAGGAGCTCAGAGCGCAGGAGGCAAATCCGTAGGCCTGACCATACGACTTCCTTTTGAATCCGGAGCCAACGAATTTGTGGACACGACCTACCACATCGATTTCAACTATTTTTTTGCACGTAAGGTGATGTTCGTTAAATACGCTCAGGGTTTCGTGGTTTTCCCGGGCGGCCTTGGCACCATGGATGAAATTTTTGAAGCCCTCACCCTTATGCAAACCGGTAAAATAGACCGCTTCCCCATCGTACTTATAGGTACGAAATTCTGGGGCGGCCTCGTGGACTGGATGCGC
>PXDL01000211.1 GCA_003566395.1 Balneolia bacterium
GAAATGGCGACGCAGTGTGGACGCGAGCTGACAATCTGTGCATAAATGGATAAAACCTTCAGTCCGGAAATTATCCGGAACATAGGATGTTTCAGCTTTTGCCGGGACCTCGCTTGCCTGCAGAATATGAAATAGCGCAATAAGACGGCTCAGAACGAACCCCTTTTTTCAATCAGGTATTTGTTCAATAATTCACGTGCCCTGAAAATATGCGCCTTCACCGTGCCGAGCGGAAGCTTCATGATCTCGGCGATCTCCTGATAGCTTTTGTCATCCATGTGGCGCAGCTTAATGATGACCGAATATTTTTCCGGCAGCGATTCAATAGCTTCTAAAATAATGTTTTCCCGCTGCTGCTGAATAATTTCCTGATCGGCTTCGCTGTCGAGATCCGGCAGCTCAATTTGCATCTCCCCGTCTTTGGCTTTAACCGGCTCATCAATCGAAAGCGTTTTCATCTTTTTCTTACGAAGATAATCGATTGAATGATTGGTGGCGATGCGGTACAGCCAGGTCGAAAACGCGTAAGTAGTATCGAAAGAATGAATGTTGTCGAAGGCTTTGAGAAAAGCTTCCTGAACAAGGTCTTCGATCATCTCCTTATCGCGGACAATCTTACCGATATGAAACTGAAGCGGCATACGATACTTTTCCATAAGGCGCGTAAAAGCTTGCTGCTCATTAAGTTTGGCTTTTTCGACCAAGGCGTAATCTTCTTCCCTGTTGCGCCTTGACCGCTTGGCCTGCCGCTCTTCTTTGGAACTAATCTGATTATCCTGCATGGAGTACATTCGTTGAGTAAATGGCCGCCTTGTTTTCGAATAACCGGCGTTTAACCACTGCAATTTTTTTGCCGAAATCTGGACTTATGATACTGCTTATTGCTACAAAATGTTTAAGTTAATGAATTCAATCCACCAATGGAATGAGTCTTTCAAGATATATTGGGTCTTCACGGGGCATCTCATTTATTTTGAAAAAAAGTAGCGGTGAGTTACTTGCTTTTAAGGCGCATACAGCCACCTGCTGATTATTGTTTCACGGACGAAGTAGATGATTAACCTGATTTTAGGGATCAAAATACTTTCCTTATTAAGCTTAATTGCCCTACTATTATTGTATTTGACGCATGGAAACAGCTATGATTAAAGATAAAATAAGAAAACAGGCACTTAAACTTTCTGATCAGGAACGAGCAGAACTTGCACATATACTAATCGATAGCCTAAACCCGGTCGATGAATTTGGATCGGAGGATGTCTGGTCTGAAGAGCTTTCGAAACGCATTGACCTGTATGAGCAAGGAAAAAGTTCATCCAAACCCTGGAGTGAAGTGCAAAAAAAAGGACGTGCACTGCTTGAATGATGAGCAAAATAGTCTTAGAACTTGACGATGCGGCAGAAGCCGAGTTTTATGATATCATCGATTATTATAAACAATTTTATCGGGCGCTTTCCAACGATTTTATTCAATATTTTGAAGAAGCAGTTCATCAATTGATATGATTTCCTAAAGCAGGTCATCTTTATTTACATCAAACTAAGCGTGTTTTTCTAAATCGTTTCCCCTTTGCTATAGTTTACAAAGTCTATAACGATAAGTTAATCATGGTCTTTGCTATTATGCACATGAAAAGAAAGCCCGCTTATTGGGGGAAACGACTTAATTAATTCCAGGATAATAAGCAGCAGGTCAACGCGGGTACGATTTTTCTGTTACCAAAAATCGGGGCAGAATTGATACCCTTGCAAAGTCCTGCACTCTCAATCCAAATGTGGGAAATTTTATCAAACCGTTAACAGACTAACCCTTACCCTTCATATTCAATTTCATGAAAATCTATTTTTCCGGATCAATCAGAGGTGGCCGACAGGATGCCGAACTGTATAAACAACTCATAGAGCATTTAAAACAGTACGGCACCGTGCTTACCGAACATATTGGTAGTAAAACAATCAATGACACCAAAACCGACCGCGAAATCCATGACGAGGATATGACCTGGCTCCGGGAGTCTGATATTGTGATCGCGGAGGTAACCACGCCTTCACTTGGCGTGGGGTATGAAATCGGCCGGGCGGTGGAAATGGGCGTTAAAATTCTATGTTTATACCGCAATGTTCAAGGGGCAAGTATATCAGCTATGATTAAAGGTTCGCCTGATTTGACCTGCCGCCACTACCGGAGCATCGAGGAAGCAAAAACGATTTTGTCTGAGTTCATAGGAAAGTAATCACGCTATGCTTTCCATCGTCTCCTCCGGTATCGGCATTTCACTTGTTGCGACAGGCGAAGAAACCAACTTCCCTCAAAGACATTTTCGATTTACAGATTTAAAACTCTATCGTATAGCTGATGCTCGGGATTACTACGGTACTTTTATCCAGAGTTACGCTTTGGGTTTTGTAATTGTAGTTGTACCCTTCGGCCGTAGCCTGGCCCAGCAAATTTTTGACCTGTAGTGCCCAGATGCTCGAATACTCCGGACGGTTCAGGCGATAGGTAACCGACAAGTCGGCGTAAAAAATTGTGGGTAACTGGTTTTCGAATGCCCTGGTTTCGTCAAAAAATACAAGCTCTTTTTCTTTCGATTTACCTTGTAATACCGGACTGACCCGCTCACCTCCTACCACGTTTATTCGGGTGTTTATACCTAAAATCCTGCGGTTATCCCTGAACGTGAATTCTCTTCCCACAAGCGCATTGGCTACAAAGTTTTTCCCGAAGCGCGTGTTGCGCCATATCCCGTCGTCGGCTTTATATCTTGACGAGAATACTGATCCGGTTAGAAGAAAGTAGTAGCCTTTGTTCAGAAAACGCTCGAATGTAAGATCCACTCCAAGGTTTCTGCCAATGCTGTTATTTTCGAGAACATCACCAAAAGCCCAGTCCTGCTTATAGTTGATCATAGAATAGGAGCTGTCTGCGATACCCGGTGCATCGTACAAAAACTGTACGTAAGGTTCGAGTTTAAACCGAAGATTGTTGTTGATCTGCCAGTCGTAAGCCAATACGAAGTGATGCGCTTTTGACAATCCGAGATTTTTATTCGGGTATGTAGCGGTTCCGTTTTCTTCATGTTTGACCAAATAGATTTTCAGGTCCTCCAGTTGGCTGTGTTTACCGTATCCCAGACTTATTGAGTGCTGTGGGTTTATATCAAGACTGAAAGCCAGGCGCGGATCAACTGAAACGGAGTTATTTAAAGCGAGATAGCTACCATTAACTCCGCCGTTCATAACCAGATTTTGCGACAAATTGAAGCTTGCCTGGGTATAAAATTCAGTAGCATAGGTGTGACCGGAGTTCAGCACCACGTTTCTGTAGGTTGAAGGATCACTATTGATTGTACTGTTTATATCGAGATTGTACTGAAGTCTTTTTAAGGTGACTCCGGTTTGTGTTGTTAAACGAGGGCCGAACGTGTGACTGATGTAAGAACCGATGCTCAGTTTGCCCGAGTTGTCGATTGCGACCAGGTCTGCATGAGGTACAAGTTCATCATCTTGCCGCTCGGTTTCCATCCTGTTTCTCATGCCGCTTGCTGCCAGAGTTGTGTTGATATAGGTTCGTTTGCCTGTAAGCATTCGGTGTGTGAGTCCTACAGCTCCCATTTCTATGCCCCATTCAAAAGAATTCCTGTCCCAGTCGTTTTCCCATATTTCCGGGTCTGTTTCAAGTGGTTGACGCATTTTGTCAATTCCGCCTATACCCCAGAGTGAAAATGTACCTGCATTTTTCGTAGGCAGATTTAGTTTAAAAGAAAGATCCTGATATCTGATTTGCTGATCTGTGGGAATCACGTTGAGATCGGTAAGCAGCCCGAGCGTTGAGTAACGATAGTTAAATAAGTAGGATGCGTCGGAGTCCGATGTAAACGGCCCTTCGGAAGCGATATCCAACCCCATTGTTCCAAGCTGAAGGGCGCGTTCATGGTTTTCACTGTTACCTGTACGCAGATTCATATCGAACACACCGGCGAGTGCATTGCCAAATTCTGCCGGAAACGCACTTGTATGAAAATCAGAGTTTGCCAGCATCTGACTGCTGAACAGCGTAACAAGGCCTCCACCGGCTACATTACCGCCGGAAAGGTGATGCGGAGTCGGAATTTCAACTCCTTCAACCCGCCACGATATACCTTTCGGGCTGTTCCCTCTTACAATGATCGCATTATCCTGCACATTTCCGACCGTTACCCCTGCATAGGCAGATACAAGCCGGGCCGGATCGTCCAGTCCGCCGGCATACCGACGTGTTTCTTCTACACTAAATGATCTTGAGCCAACTGTGGCCATCGGATTTAGCGGTCTGTTCTTGTTCATATCAGGAGTTATGATAATGTCTCCCAATTCTGAAAAAGATTGTCGCATACCGATGTTAACTACAGCCTCTCTCCCGGATGAAACCGGCAGCTCAGGAATAATTACCGGCTCATAGCCGAGATAGTTCACCTGAATGGAATGCCTGCCTACCGGAACCCGGGAGAGGCTAAAGTTGCCGTCCATATTTGTTGATGTGCCCATTAACGGCTCGCTACCAATAATAATAACGGTAGCGCCTATCAGCGTTTCTTTGGTATGCATATCATACACATTTCCCTTAATGGTTTGGGTAATGGGTTGCGAAAATGCTCCCGGAGCAAGCATACATATGAGAAGTGCTCCAAGAAAGTGGTTTAAAATAGAATTGGGTTTCATGTTTTCTGTGTATTTCAAGTTTGGTTTAATAAAAATCAATCCGGCCTGTTCCCGAAGTTGATACAGAGTACAAATGCCATCACCGCAAGACTTATCAAGCAGATAAGCCCAAACAGCAGGCAACGGATGATTTTTTTGATTTTATTTTGATGCTTCATTTCAGTAGGTGTTTCGGTACGTTTCACAGTAGCTGTGTAAACTGAGACCAATATCTGAATGCGGGCATTGTCAATCGTCCAAACCTATAAGTCCGAACCTTTTACAGGTCCAATCCTGCCGGATTGGCCGCTAACTTATTTGAAAAAACAGGAATAGGAAGTATGATTGGCCTGTACATGAAGTTTCTGCCGCCCGATAAACATTTTCTTGCAACCCCCCAACCTTAACCAAACCGGATAGGATA
>PXDL01000281.1 GCA_003566395.1 Balneolia bacterium
CACCTTCTCTAATTGTACCTACTAATCCTCCTAACCCTGCAACAAGAGTTGATAAAACGTTAACTTCCCCTCCCTCCACATAGCTGTTTGTTAGTGTACTGCCAGATAGTTCACCTATAATACCGCCAACATCCGAGTTACCAGTAACGTTAGCCCCTGAAAAGGAACGAGTAATCTCAGTACCGAAGTCGGCGTTGCCAGCTATACCGCCCACATATCTACTCCCACCCTCACCTCTTACCTCACCTTTCGTCGCAATAAATTCGATGGTTGAGGTTCTTAATGATCCAGCTAAAATTCCGACATGAATACCGCCTGTAACATCAGCATTTTCGAGCCTTAACCTTCTGATATTAGCATTATCAATGCTACTAAATAAACCAATAGAAAAATCACCTGATCGTGCTATAACAAGATCTTTAATTGTATTTCCCTGCCCGTCGAACGAGCCTGTGAAAGTCCCTATTGGCTCCCAGCCCTTGCCGTCGTTTGCAAGTTCAGTACCGTCTTTTACGAACGTTGCATATCCGTCAGTTGACGCATCCATGTCGTTATGAAGCAGGTAGCTAAGCCCAAGGTTTTCGCGCACCCGGTTTAGCTGCACCCAGTCTGTGACCTTATACGGAGAGGCATCCGTGCCGCTGCCGCCGGCAAAGAGCGCGTCGGCCAGCCCGGGTATAGGATTTACCGCCGGATCTGCGTTTGGCTCATCGTAGGTAAACGCCCGTAAATAGGGATAGGAGATAAAGTCGCCGCTGCCCGGATCTTGAATATCCCAAACCGTATTAAAATCCCAGTCGCTGCCATCGAGCTCAGCGAAGGTGAAGATATCCTTCATTTGGGGTATTGTAATCTCAGTTATTCCTTCAGGATCAGGTGTTTGATTTCCAACTCCTGAACTTGCTGTCGAAAGACCTTCATTCCAAAAATTGTTTTCATAAGTTGGTGTTCCAGAAACAAGCTCTCCAACCAATGCTCCTTGGTTCGAAGGGGAACTTACTTCTGCAACAGAATAACTTCTGGAGATTCCCGTCGGCTTTTCAGCTGAAAAGATTCTCCCTACTATTCCGCCGGCATGTTCCTCTGTTGCCGAAACTGAACCTAAGGAATAGGAATCGACAATTTGTCCGCGGGTCAAATAGCCTGCAATACCACCAATAGCCTGTCGTCCGGTAACTGTAGCATCGGAATATAGTTGTGAGCCCTCTGTAAATTGCATTATTCCAACAATTCCACCCACATCAAACGTACCGGTAATACTACCGGTTACCGAAATATTCTCAATAGTACTAAATAAGTTTACATCATTCCTTCCTGCATCCCCGACTAAGCCCCCTGTATATCTTCCCCCATTTACTGTTACGCTTCGAAGTGAGAGATTACTGAAAGAAGCTGTACGAGCATATCCAAACAGGCCAACACCATTTTGTGTGGGGCGTGAAATAACTAAATCACTAATTGTATGTCCATTACCATCAAATGAACCCGTAAATGGTGTGGCATCTCTACCGATAGGCAACCATCCTCTATTATCGTTAGCCGTGCCGGAGGCAAAATCGTTGTAGTCCGGTGTATTATTATCCAGATCAGCGTCCAGCTTGTAAAATTCATCCGGCAGCATGCGTACAAAATCAAGCTGCTTCCATGTTTCAATCAGGAAAGGTGAACCTGATGTACCATCACCGCCGGCGAATGTAAAGATGCCTTCAAGGGCACCCATGGTGGGTACAGGGCGACGGGTTTCGGGTTCAAAGTCTTCCGTGAGTCCCGATATAGCGAGGGCGGGCAGTGCGCTACCCGGACGAAAATCGAGCGGGTTGCTGCTCGTTACATCCTCGAAATCGGGGTCGCGGGTGAGGCTGTTGGCGTCCTGACCGGCTACGAGCGGCAGGGATGCTACATCGGCTCCATCAAAACGACCCAATACGCCGCCGGTTCCGGTGGCGCGGTAGTTGTTGAAGCGCAAGGAAAGATCGGTGAATGAGCCCGAGCCATGATTTATCCAAATGGCGTAGTGATCGCCGTTGTCATTCCGGCGGTTTTCGAAAATGTTGTTTTGGATGGTGTTGTTGCCGTTGGCTGACTCCGTGCGGAAGGCAAAGCTGTTGTTATTCGCCTCGCCCGGCTCTCCGGCAAGGTACACCGTATTGAACAGGAAGCGGCGGTCGTCCTCCGAGGCGTCGAAGATACCCGCGACCTCAGCCGGCGTATCTTCGGTAAGGGTGATGATGTTGTTAATGACATCGACCTTCCCGCTCTCCACGCGAATGCCGAAGTGTGAGCCGCCGATTTCTGCGGCGGTCAATTCATCCGAGCCACCCAGTTTAAACACATGGTTTACGGAGAGCGTGCTGGTATCTGTGTCTCCAACACTTTGGATTTGTATACCGGTAATCGCTTCGTCATAATTTTCCAGTAACGCCGCGAGTGCCGATATGGAATTCCCTTCAACATCAGCCGTGCCGCCTGAACTGTTTACCTCAATCCCCGAGAAAAATATGTTACTACGGGTACCGCTAAACCCAAAACCAAGGTCGCTGATTTCATTATTGCGTATGATTGACGAAGATGCAGCGCTGTAAATGCCTCTGAAGCCTCTGTTGTCTTTGGCACTTGGCTCAAATTGGATGTTACCGATTTTTGCATCCTCTATGGTTACCTCATCAACATCGCTGTCAGCCCATATACCCGCAAAGCCGGCATTGGCGCCTCCGGCGCCATCCCCCGTGATTCTTATGGACGGAGAGCCTGATCCCGGCGTATCTACGCCAATTTTATTCTCCAGCACGTCCACTTCGCCGGACACGATACGAATGCCGTAATAATCGTTATCGCCAACCGCAAATTCATTGTTTAGCCATGCCAGGTTTTGAATCGTATTACCGTTCACAGACGAACGATCTGTCGTACCGCTCGCCAGCGTAATGCCCTGTAGCCAGCTGTAATAATCATTTCCTAAAAGACGCTGCCAGCGGTTCTCCCCGCTTGCGTTGCGGCCCCCGATGATATTTTCGTGGATTTCAAATCCGCTGCCGGCCGGGCTTTCTACCCATATAAATCGCTGTGCGCCGTCGTCGGTTGCGGTCTGACTTCCGCTTTTTTCAAAAAAGCTGTTGCTGTTGATTTTCCAGGCCGTGTTGTGGTCCTGAAGCTGCACCCCGTAGCCGTCGCCGGCAAGCGGCATAAAGTCAAAAAAGTGATTTTCCGTAATCTCGTTATCCGCGTTCGGGTTTGATGCCGTACCCGCTGCATAAATCAGGTTTACCGGTCGATTCCCCCCCGCACTCGTAAGGTCGTTTCGGGTGATGGTGATGTTACTGTTGCCATCGCCGGTCGAGCCCGCAACATGCACGACACCTCCGCTTATGTTCGTACTTGAGCCCTCAATGACCGCATACTGTACCGTGTTATCCTGCGCGCCATTGATAAAGCGGATGGTCGAAGCGCTGCTGCCCGTGCTTGTGTTGCTAATAACCAGGTCTTTGTCACCAATCTCCGAGCCGTTACCGCCCACGCTGCCGTCGATGGTTACGTTTCTCGCGCCGTCAAAATCGAGCAGCGGACCGTCGATATCGCCGGTGATGGAGAGGCCGGTGGCTTCCGGGAAGATGCGGATACTTCCCCAATTGCCGGCATTAAGCACAGCCGTTTCGGTTTCTACAATATCTTCAAGCAGGGTGATGGTGATGGTATTGCTTGATGTTTGCGTACCGCCGTTTAGGGCTTCGAATGCAGCCTTAAGCGTAGGATAGGTGCCATCCTCATCAGCAGAACCGTCAACCTCTACAAAGCGACACTCTTGCTCGAAGCCGAATGCGCTTAGTACGGGATAGTCCTCGCCCTCATCTATGCCCCAGATATTTGCCGTTCCGTTGGTGGTTTCGCATTGGAAATCCCAACCAGCATCGGTGAAGGTGGACTGGGTTTGCATTTCTGTGGTGGTGCTGGCTGTGCCCGGGCTTGCAGGATTTAAACCTTCGGATAAATCATCGTCGTAAAAAAGATTAGAATTGGTCAATGTTCCATCATCTGAACCTAAACCAAAAATAAAAGGACCCGAATTAGCCTCTATTTTTCCCGCTGCATAGCTATTCTGAATGGTTCCTGAACCTCCCAAACCAAATAAACCCCCAGCACCAGTAGCAGCTCCAGAAGCTTCATCTGCAGTTACGTTAACCTGCGCATATGAGTTTGTGATATTTCCACTTGAACGACCTATCAACCCTCCAACGGGACCAATACTAGCAAAAATCTCTCCCTGGCTAAAAGTTCCCTCTACAGTATTCGATGATCCCACGGCCTCTCCAATCAATGCCCCAACAAAATCCTGTCCTGTAATATCAACATCCAGCAAACCAAGATTTTTAATGCTTGCACCCGAGGTGACACCAAACAGCCCCTGCCATCTTGATGATCTATTTATGTACAAATTTGAGATGGTGTGTCCGTTACCGTCATATGTACCGGTAAAGAACAAACCTGCAGAAGGAGCTGTACCTATCGGGCTCCAGCCTTCTGTGCCGAAGCAAAGCTCATTGGTTTGGGTAGGACTGGCATCGATATTATGCGTTTGTTTGTAGTAAGAGTTCCATCGGCCTGAATCTTCAGAAATCCAAAGCAGGTTTTCAAAACTGCTTATTTCAAAAGGTTTTTCGGAACTAAGTCCATCTCCCACAGTTGGCGCAATGCCAAAAATAGTACAACCAGGTTCTTCATAAGCTCCCATCTGTGGTGTCGTTGCACTTCTGATGTTACTGAAAAAATCTTCCGTAATCCCGGCTATAGGTAAGCCCGGAAGACTGGCCGAAGTCTCATAATTAGCAGGATCAGTTCCACCGGCATTGGCAAACTGTGGATCGATGGATAAACTATTGGCATCTTGACCTGTGGCAGTTTGCCAGGATGAAAAGTCACTATAATCGGTTGAAGCAATTTGGCCAATAAAGCTGCCAGATGCTCCCACAGACCGATAATTATTGTAATCAATAGTGGTATTGGCCAATCCGGCTAACCTCACGGCATAGTGATTCCCATTGGTTGACTTTCTATTTTCAAAAATATTGTTCTGGATAATTTTCGGACCTGTTTCGGAATC
>PXDL01000206.1 GCA_003566395.1 Balneolia bacterium
CGAACTTACCCTCCTTCCGGAAACGCTGGTTCACATCAACGAAATAAAGACCACTCTTAAGGATATTCTGGCCAACAAAAAACGGAGCACGCTTGTAATTGTAGCCGAAGGTGACGAGTCCGGCGGGGCCATAAAGCTACAGAACTCGATTAAGGACGATTTTGCCGATATCGATATGCGGGTCTGCGTGCTGGGTCATATTCAGCGCGGGGGCAACCCTACCGCCCGCGATCGTGTTCTGGCAAGCAGGCTCGGGGTAGCGGCAGTAAACGCTCTGCTCGACGGTCATGTTAGTGTAATGGTTGGTATTGTAAACAACAATATCAAACTGACGCCGCTTAAAAGCGGATGGGGCAAAAAGAAGAGCATACAGATGGAAATGCTCGATCTGGTTAAAATTCTGAAATAATCTAATCTTCTTTGACTATGATTCGATTCAATCACGAACACGCGCACCCTTTCCTCGAAGCGGGAGCACTTGAAAAAGCTGTTGCCCAAACCCGGGATGCCTTCGCTAAAGTTCAAAATAAAACCGGCCACGGACCCGAGTGGCTTGGCTGGCGAGACCTGCTGAGCAAACCCAACGACGCGCTGCTGAACGAGATAGACCGGCTGGCGGCTTCCATTCGCGAGGATGCCGATGTTTTTATCGTTTGTGGTATCGGCGGCTCCTATTTGGGCGCCAGGGCCGTAATTGATGCGCTCTCTCCTTTCTTTGCCGGGAAAGGCCCTGAAATCATTTATGCGGGCCACCAAATCAGCGGTTCTTATCTGCGCGATTTGGTTAAATGGCTCAGCATCCCCAAAGAAGACGGCTCCGCAAAACAAGTGTACATGAACGTGATTTCCAAATCGGGAACCACTACTGAAACAGCGCTGGCCTTCCGGATTCTCCGCAAATGGATACACGACACCTACGAAGAACCTAAAAAACACATCATCTGCACCACAAGTGCCGAAGGCGGAGCGCTGAACAAGATTATTGATTCCAACGGATACAAAAAATTTGTCCTGCCCGACGACATCGGAGGTCGCTTTTCGGTGCTTACGCCCGTGGGGCTGCTGCCGGTTGCGGTTGCCGGCCATGATATCCGAAACCTTTTTTACGGGGCTGTAAGCGCGTACCGTGAAACCGAAGAACAGCCCGAGAAGCTGCTCACCTATGCAGCCACACGACTCGCACTCTATAAGAGTGGAAAAGCGATGGATATGATAGCCAGTTTCGAGCCGGAACTCGGCGGGATGGGCGGATGGATGCAGCAACTCTTCGGCGAAAGTGAAGGAAAAAACGGCAAGGGTATGTTTCCCGTTCTTCTGGGCTACTCCACAGACCTGCACAGCGTGGGCCAAATGGTGCAGGAAGGAAAGCGTAATGTTATGGAAACCTTTCTTGTGGTTGATCAGGACCGTGCATCCCTTAAGGTTGAGGCTGAAACAGAAGACACCGACGGCCTGAACTACCTCAGCGGCAAATCCTTTCACGAAATTAATACCAAAGCCTTTCAGGGTACGCGTGAAGCCCATGTTGAAGGCGGTGTGCCCTGCATCAGCATTCATTTCGATAAGCTCGATGAAGAGCATCTGGGACGGTTTATCTATCTTTGCGAATTGGCGATTGCTGTGTATGTTTATTGTCTGGATGAAAATCCGTTCGACCAGCCCGGAGTAGAGGCGTATAAAAAAGCCATGTTCAGGCTGCTCGGAAAACCAGGTGCCTGATCAACCAGGCCGACTTCTTCCATCTGAAAGCAAGGATCCGGAGCTGAGTTCTTCACATCCGAACCAACGCTGTCGGGTTTAAACGGACGCCGTATCGGCTTTCACTACTTACATATCGATGTCTGATTCGAATAAAACGTATTTTACAGCTATTGCAGGAAACATTGGGGCCGGAAAATCATCACTTACCGGGTTGCTTTCCAAACATTTCGGATGGAAACCTTATTATGAATCGGTTGATGACAACCCATACCTGCCCGATTTTTATGATGATATGCGGCGATGGAGCTTTAACCTACAAGTCTATTTCCTCTCCTCCCGTTTTCGCCATCAGAAAAAACTGATGCAAAAAGATGAAAGCTACATACAGGATCGCACCATTTATGAGGATGTGGAAATTTTTGCGCGAAACCTTTTTCAGATGGGCCTGATGAGCGAGCGCGACTACTCCAATTACAGCGCCCTGTTCACCGAAATGACCGATTACCTGAAACCGCCCGATCTGCTTATCTACCTTCGTGCTGATGTACCCACCCTTGTGAAACAGATTCAACAGCGCGGGCGCGATTACGAGACTACTATACGAATCGACTACCTCGAAGGCCTGAATAAACTCTACGAAGACTGGATCGGCCGCTATCCGCACGAAAAGCTTATCATAGAAACCGATGAGCTTGATTTCGTTAACGACAAAGAAGACCTCGGCAAAGTTATAGAAGTGGTTGACAACAGGCTCTTCGGGCTGTTTTCATAGCGTAGTACTCAGGGATGGTCGGGATTGCTTCTTTCACCCCATAGCTTTATATTATCAAGCTTTAAAAGAATACAGCAGATGAAGCTCAGAATTAGCGAAATACCGGATGATAAATCGGAGCGGGAGTTTTCCTGCACGGCCGGAGAACTGAATCTCGAAGCATTTACTGAACAGGATGTCCGGCTGAAAGTCCGTTTTAATAAACTCCCGGATTTCATACAGCTAAGCTTCGACGCAAAAGCTGAACTTCGTCTGATGTGTGACCGGTCTCTTGAATATTTTATGTATCCGGTGGAGACCACCTACAGTATTTTGTTTAAACCCGGCATCGAGCCGAGCGAAGATGAACAGCAGGCCATTCGCCCGCTTGTAATCTCGTCCAACGAAATCGATATCGGGCAGGAAGTTCGTGACAGTATTTTACTGAGTATTCCGATAAAAAAGCTTCATCCCAGATTTGTGAAGGATGACGGCAGCCCAACCGAGTTTACCGAGGTGTACGGAGCTGAGGAAGAACAGGACGATGAAGACGAACAGCCGACCGATCCCAGATGGGATGCTCTCAAAAAATTAAAAAATTAACAACATCTTAAATTACAAGCTGTATTAAACCATGGCACATCCTAAACGCAAAACCTCGAAATCCCGCAAAAACAAGCGCAGAACACATATCAAGCTTGAGGGTATTGAGCTTACCGAGTGCAGCAATTGCGGAACCATGCACCGTCGTCATCATGCGTGTAAAGACTGCGGCTACTACAGGGGAAGACAGGTTCTCGCCGTAAACTAATTTATATTCCCAGTCGGAGATACTATGCTCAAAATCGCTATAGATGCTGTGGGTGGCGATCATTATCCCCAACATCCCGTTAAGGGGGCCATCGAAGCCGCTACTGAACGCCCCGACCTGCAAATGATTCTTGTAGGCCCTGAGCGTATGGTTTCCGAAGAAGTTGAAAAACAGGGTTTCAACGGGGATAACATCCATATCGTGGATGCTCCCGAAATTATAGGGATGGACGAATCTCCGGCAGCGGCCGTTAAAACCAAACGCCACTCCTCTATCGCTATCGGACTGGGTATGCACGCACAGAAAAAGTGTGATGCCTTCGTCAGTGCCGGTAACACCGGGGCACTGCTTGCGGCTTCCATGTTCATTCTCGGCAAACTCGAGGGCGTAATGCGGCCCACCATCGGCAGTACGTATCCCTCCATCGAGGGCAATAAATTTATGCTGGACGTTGGCGCAAATATTGAAGTTAAACCTGAGGCTCTGGTTCAGTTCGGCATTATGGGCAAGGTATTTGTTGAAAACCTGCTCGAAATCAAAAATCCCCGCCTTGGACTTATGAATGTTGGGGAAGAAGAGGAAAAAGGCCGCGAAACCGTTCGCTTAGCTTATCAGCTGCTCAAAGACAGATCAGATTTTGTGGGTAATATTGAAGGCCGTGATGTCATGCAAGGTAAAGCCGACGTATATATTTGCGACGGATTCGTAGGAAATCTCCTTCTTAAGCTGGGCGAGTCCATTCCTTCCAATATCTTCCATATTCTTAAGATTTCAGACCGCGTAAAAGGCCTTGACAAAGAAGAAGCCGAACTGATCTTTTCTGTGCTCAAAGATGTTATGCAACCCTTCGACTACCAGTTAGTTGGCGGAGTTCCCTTCCTCGGGGTCAACGGTGTTAGTCTGGTCGGTCACGGAGGTAGCACACCGCTTGCCATTAAAAACTCCGTCTATTCCGCGGAAAAAATGATTAAGACAAAGGTCAACAGACAGATCGAGGAAGCGCTGAACTAACTCTTTTTTATGTCCAATATGTCCAATTCAACGCGTGCAACCATTACCGCCCTGGGCCATTACGTGCCGGATTATGTTCTCACCAACAAAGAGCTGGAGGGCCTTGTTGACACAAACGACGAATGGATTCGCTCACGCACCGGAATACGGGAACGACGGATTTTAAAAGATCCTGCCAAAGCCACCTCTTACATGGGTACGCAGGTAGCACGCGAGATTCTTGAATCCCGGGGCATTGAAGGATCGGAAATTGATTGCATTATTGTAGCTACAGTTACACCTGACTACTTTTTCCCGGCTACGGCCTGTCTCATTCAGCGCGAAATTAACGCTTCAAACGCGTACGGCTTTGATCTTTCAGCGGCCTGTTCCGGATTTCTCTACGCCCTGTCCACCGGCGCCATGATGATTGAATCGGGGCGCTACAAAAAGGTGATGGTTATAGGGGGAGACAAAATGAGCTCCATCGTGGATTACACCGACCGCACAACGTGTATTATTTTTGGGGATGCCGCCGCAGGTGTATTACTAGAACCGGACACTGAAGGCTACGGCATCATCGATACCATTCAGCAATGCGACGGCAAAGAAGCCGAATTGCTTTCACAATCAGGCGGAGGAAGTCTGAATCCGGCTACCGAAGAAACCGTTAAGGCCGGCATGCACTATCTCAAGCAGGAAGGCCGGGTTGTTTTCAAAAAAGCCACTTCATCGATGGCGGCCGTATCTCTCGAAATTATGGAACGTAACGACCTCACCAATGAAGATGTAAGCTGGTTCGTTCCGCATCAGGCCAATGAGCGGATTATTACAGCCACC
>PXDL01000171.1 GCA_003566395.1 Balneolia bacterium
AAACAGAAGCGCCGGACGCTCAAACTGAGCCGCCACTTCGCGCATCACATAAATAGATTCGTTCTCAAGTACTTTCAGATGTGATTTAACGGACATGAATTATTTTATTTCAGAATTATTTTTATTGACAAGAACTAATTAGTTGAAGGTTGAACGTTGAAGTGCTTCGCTGTTGAAGGTTATTTCGAATAAACCTTCAACCTTCAACCTTGAGCCAGCTCCGAAAAGTAAATGTTGAACCACGAAGGCACGAAAACACGAAGTTTCGCTTCGCGGGAATCGCTATCGCTTGGTGCACTAAGGCAGGTTACTGTTTATTTTGTAGTTCGAAAGCAGAATCAGAGCCCTAAACTATAGGATTGTACTAATCGGAGAGGACTCGACCTTTAACCTTCAAAAGTAAAATTGATGACCCTTTAGACGAACATCAAATTTACAACATATATAGTCGTGACAAAAAAGATAATGGTAACCGGTAATCCTGCTTTGAAGTAGTCTGTAAAGGCATAGCCACCGGCACTCATCACCATCAGGTTTGTCTGGTAGCCTATCGGCGAAAGAAAACTGGCAGAAGCGCCGACTGCAACCGTTACCGCCGCTGCGTGAGGGTCTATTCCTGCACCGATTGCTGCCGCGAGCGCAAGTGGCACCATCAGCACGGCAGCAGCATTGTTGGTTACGATTTCGGTGAGAATATTGGTGCAGAAATAAACGGCCGCAATCAAAAATATGATTCCCATTCCCGAAGTGATGCCAAGCAGGTGTGAAGCCGCAAGCTCGGCAAGCCCTGAAGCCTCCATTGCCTGACCAACACCGATAGCTGCGGCAATTACAATTAGAATCGGAAGGTTGAGGGAGTCAAACAGATGTGAGCGTTTCACGCATCCAGCCAGAACCATGGCAATCGCACCTGCAAAGGAAGTCGTAACTATGGGCATCAGCCCGATTGCGGCCGGAACGATCACCGCCGCCAGAATTAAAATAGCTACAGGCGCCTTATTATCGGCCGGCAAACTTCGCACGCCTTTTTTTGAAACAAGGTAGAAATCTTCTTTCGCAGCATTCCAGCGCTCGTCGAAGCCGGGTTTAGCTTCAATAAGCAATAAATCGCCGGGCTGAATTTTAATCTGACCTATGGCGCCTCGAATAACTTCATTTCGCCTCTGAATACCGAGGACAACACCGCGGTAGTATTCCCTGAAACCAAATTCCTTTAATGTTTTCCCCGCTACCGGCGATGAGGGCGCAACCACTGCATCAAAAACGGGCAGCTCCATAACCTCTTTATCAAGCACAGGCACCGTCCGCAGCAATCCCTTGCGTTCGGCAAGTTTATCCACATGGTTCATCTCGCCTGCAAATGTAAGTACGTCTCCGTCCTCAAGAAGAAACTCAGGGCCAATCGGGCCGATTATTTGATTTTTCCTGCGGATGTGGATCAGGAAGACATCATCGAGCGCTCTTAAACCGGCCTCATCTACAGTAAGACCGTTTAACTCAGAATCCACCGGTATTTTAAAGTCAAACTGATAGGAATTCCCGTTTCCCTGCCCTTTGCGCTGGAGCTGATTGGTATGCTCCGGCATCCGGCCATAACCGATTGTTGAGAAATATATAAAAACTATGATTGCTGCAGGCAGGCCAATCCAGGTTAGCTCAAAAAAGCCAAGCGGCTCCATACCACGCTCAACAAGCATACCGGATACAATAAGGTTGGTCGAAGTCCCGATGAGCGTCACCACGCCGCCGGATATAGCGGCATAAGAAAGCGGAATCAAAAACCGGGAAGCCGCTACACCTCTTCGCTCCGCCCACTCCTGAACCTGTGGCATAAGCGTGGCCACAATAGGTGTGTTGTTCAGAAACGCGGAAAATGCCGCCGTACTGCTCATCATTTTGATCATCACCCACCGCGGTGAGCTGTTATCGTCAAAGATCAGTCGCTCTACCGAACTCAGCGCACGCGTCCGCTGCACACCTGCTGCAACAATAAAGAGCGCCCCGACCGTAAAAACGGCCTGATTAGAGAATCCGGTAAACGCCTGAGCCGGACTTACAACTCCAAACAAAAGCAAAACGCCCAGCGCACCAATAAACAAAAAATCCGGCCGCGCAAGGTCCCGGATTAGTGCAATGAGGAGTCCGATTAGGACTAAGAGGGTGAGGATTATGTCTGGTGACAAGTCGGGCTTCGCCTAATTCTGAATGGTGAATTGTGAATGGTGAATTATTGGCATTTTGAGCTTTGGTGCTTTACGAATTGGAGTACAATTTTGTGCAGCTTAAACTATTTTGATGAACTGTTGAATTGTTGAACTGTTTTGTTGATAGTTGTTATCGGGTGGTATTAAGACTATTGAAAATTCCGAAGGTGCCTATCTCTTTTATCAGCTCAATGAGTACCAATTCAAAATTCACCATTCACAATTGGTTGCTTAGCGACCTTACACCATATTTTTGATGAGTGATATCCAACCGCTGCCGTGTTTTCCTACTGTGATTAAGCCGGGGTTTCTCAGGTTTTCTTTGTTATATCTGAGCGGCATGCCCTTATCGGTTACTATACTTCCACCGGCTTCTACTACTATACATTGTGCTGCAGCCGTGTCCCATTCAAATGTGGGGACATCCCGGTAATACAGGTCAGCTTTACCATCGGCAATAAGACAAAACTTAAGAGAGCTTCCCATGCTTTGAGTCTGTGCTTTGGGAAACTCTTCAAAAAGTTTTTGAACGCCGGGACCGGCATGATCTCTGCTTGCTACGATGGTGAGCTCCGATTCCCGGGTGTAGGTATGATCAGCGTGGATTTGAACTGCATCAGAAAGACTACCGGTTTCGGATTTCCAGGCACCTTCAGCCTGTTCTGCGAAATACAGCAGCGATGCTGCCGGCGCGTAAATCATACCGAAAACCGGCTTGTTTCCGACAATCAATGCAATATTTACCGTAAACTGACCGGTCTTTTTTATAAACTCTTTGGTGCCGTCCATCGGGTCAACGCACCAGAATTTTTTCCAGCCCGACCTCTCAGCATAAGGGATATCGCGTCCTTCTTCGGACATGAGGGGAATTTCCGGGAATGAGGCGGTCAATCCGGACTGTATCGCCTCATGTGCTTTTTTGTCCGCAGCTGTTAACGGGGATTCATCCGATTTCCAGTCAATATCTGTTGGCACTTCTTTATCATATTCTTCAAGAATACGTGCCGAGGCGTCCATTATAATTCGAGCTATTTCTTGTTTCATCGTTAAATTTTAGTATCTGACAGAAAGTTTGATTCGTTCTAAGAAGACTTTGTAACACCATTTTTTTGTCCGATTTCTTCCTTTTCGAAAATGAAATAATCACATAGATAGCATGTGCTTCGGTTTCATCTTTACTCAGGTGTTGAATCCGAACAAACTATTTGGTTTATCAAAGCCTTTACTTAATTAAGTGCTTCACCCTTCCGGCCGTTTTTTTTATCAGCCATTGAGGGTATTTTGTATAAATGAAACCTGGCCTGGTACCCGGGTATTTGGAGCGGAGATAGGCCCTGGATGGAAATAAATAGCTAAGCGTGTCTATCAGGCGACCCGATACTGAAGTTGCCTCCTGTTTTTTGTTCCAGAACGGTACATCAGGATTCGGCCTAACGCCCGCCTTTACAGGGTCCAGCGTGAAATATAACGCATAAACCGCTTCCGTTTTTCCGACACCATATCCGAGGGCTTCTTCCCGCAATTTCGTCAACCCTTCAATCCTAAATACATCGGCAGCGGCCGTAAGCATACAGCAGACGACTTCGTGGCAGTTTGCAGACCGGGCCAGATCAAGCAGTTTGGCTTCGTCGAGCCGATCTTTCTCTTTTTGCAAAACCATAGCGATATCATAAAACCAGACAAACCTGAACGGAACCTTTTCTTTCAAGTGACGGGCGAGGTGACGGTACAAGTGCGTGGCCAGATATACAAGCAGATGCTCGGCCGACATACGATACACAACCCCGCCCCCATTAGATCTATATGCATCCTCCCAAAGTCCGATGCTCTCAATCCTGAAGGGGTGCCCCGGTGCCTGCAGCTGCTCATGTAAATCGACCCGGACACCTTCAACTGAAAATTCAGTTACAAGCTTGGCGTCGGAACGGTTGGAAATATATTTTGAAAAAAAACGGGACGGCTGGAACCGCTCTGCTTTTAATCCGAATAGACCCAGATAGCGTTCCGAATCCTCACGCCGGAAAAGCAGGTCGATATCCGAAGTATAGCGAAGGCCCGGATTCTTGTAATAATCGTTGATTAATGCAATGCCTTTTAAAGGAATAAAGGGAATACCTGCTTCAGACAGTTGTTGACGCAGTTTCTCATACTGATGAAGGATTTTAAGGTTGTGAAACATGTATTTATCATACACCTTCTTTAGATCCGGTAGAATGGGGCACTCTGACTCTGTTAAGCCGGCTCCAGCTATTTTCTTGTAAAGAATACCACCAAGCCCGGATTTGAGGGCGATAGAATACACCTCTGCCCAACGCTGGCTATCATAAACTAGTGAAGCCGCCAATTTCTCTGAAGACAACAGTTTTAGTAACAACTTGGCTTTTGCCATTAACTTTTTTGCATCATTTGCGCGATTTCCAATTAGATAATTTACTTCTTCACATATTTTTCAAAGGTATTGTGCTCATCCCTATAGAGCTTCTCCTGAGGAAGTGACCTGAAATATTCATAGGTAATTTTCAAACCCTCTTTTCTGTCAACTTCAGGTCCCCAGCCAAGTAATTGTTTAGCAAGCCGAATATCAGGCTGTCTTTGCTTAGGATCATCAGTCGGCAATTCTTTATAAATGACTTTTTGACTGGTGCCTGTTAATCTAATGATCTCTTCAGCAAATTCGGCAATGGTAATTTCATCAGGATTACCAATATTAACAGGTTCTGTATAATCACTCATCAATAGTCTGTAGATACCCTCAATTAGATCATCAACATAGCAAAATGAACGAGTTTGTGAACCGTCACCAAATACCGTAAGATCCTCCCCGCGCAAAGCCTGACCAATAAATGCCGGGAGGACGCGTCCGTCATTTAACCTCATACGAGGGCC
>PXDL01000488.1 GCA_003566395.1 Balneolia bacterium
AACCTTACCGTGATGCCGTCATGCAGTTTCTGGAAGACAACTACCTGCCCGATCTTCAGGAAAACATCATTGCCGAACACTACATCGATCCGATACACTTTGAACAAGATCTCAACAGCTTCAAAGGCTCGGCGTTTTCGGTTGAGCCCCTGCTGACTCAATCGGCCTGGTTTCGCCCCCATAACCGAAGCGAGGAGTGTGATAATCTCTACTTCGTTGGAGCCGGAACACATCCCGGAGCCGGACTTCCCGGCGTTCTTTCTTCATCTAAAATTGCCGAAAAACTGCTTACGGGAGAGATCGGGTAAACTAAACTCCGTCTGTCTTACTAAATCCCTGCGTGGGGCCTGACAGGCTTACATATTTTTTGTATATACATTTATCAACATGTTCAACTGCACATGATGTTTATGTATATCCGAAAGTTCTTATCCAAACCGGTACATCCGGGCAGTCTGGCTCTTTTCAGGGTAATGTTCGGCCTGATTGTGCTATGGAAAGCGTTGAAATACCTCACCCAAAGCTGGATTCCCTGGTTTTTTGAGTATCCGGATTTCAATTTCACCTACGGATTTTTTGAATGGGTTTCGCCCTTACCGCTTCCTGTTCTCTATGTACTGTTCGGGCTTGCAGCTCTGTTTTCCGTATTTGTGATCCTCGGAATCTGGTACCGAATTTCCACGTCATTACTGCTCGTAATTCAGCTTTACTTTTTTCTGCTGGAACAGGCCCATTACCTCAACCACGAGTACCTCCTGCTGATCATCAATTTTCTGATGATTTTTCTACCGGCCGACCGGCACTATACCCTGCGCAGCCTGTGGAGCACCGATGCCGAAAGTACGACAATTCCCTACTGGACAGTGCTTTTGCTTCAGGTTCAGATAGGTATAGTCTATTTTTTTGGAGGCATTGCAAAGCTAAAACCCGACTGGCTCAGTGGCAGCCCCATGAATATCTGGCTCCCGGATGCGACGGATTTCCCGGTGATCGGCCACCTGTTCAATTATCAGGAAATTGCCCTGCTTTTCAGCTGGAGCGGGCTTTTGCTCGACCTTCTTGCCTTTCCGCTGCTAATGATTCGCCGCACCCGTCCGTGGATGGCGATGGCGCTAATACTTTTTCATTTAACAAACGACCGGCTGTTTCATATCGGGATATTTCCCTGGTTTATGATTGGCGCTCTGCTAATCTACCTTCCGGCCTCGTGGCCCGGACAGTTGTTACACCGGCTTCGTAACGGTGGCAGGCATCTCCGCCTTAAATACCTCGCTCTTGCTCTCTTCGGCGCTGCTTCTTCACTTATTTTCCATGAAGCTTTCAGTGTTTTCCCTGTACTGATTTCCGCCCTCGGATTTGTACTCGTAGGCTGGGACCTCGCCGAGCGTCCGGATTGGAAACATTCAACCTCTGCTCGATCTACATCTCCGGCGATGAGCAACGCCACCCTTTACCTGCTCACGGTTTGGTTACTGATTCAGACAATTGTTCCGGTCAGGCATTTTTTCATTCCCGGAAACCCGAGCTGGACGGAGGAGGGACACCGCTTTTCATGGCAGATGATGCTGCGAACCAAAGAGTGCCACGACCAGTTTTACACCTGGGACTTCGAAGAGGAAGTTCTTGTACCCATCCCCCGAGGAAAAAAACTCTGGGAGTGGCAGCACAACGTAATGGTATCCCGCCCGAATATGATCATACAGTATGCACGTGTACTGAGTGAAGCCTATGATAACCGGCCCATTTTCGCCGATATAGAATGCTCCCTCAACGGAGCCGAGCCTCGCCGGCTTCTGGTACGAACTACCGACCTCACCAGAGTAACGTTTCACGACTACCGCCCGAACGACTGGATTTACCGGTGACGGAGATACCGTTACAAAAGTAACCGGTCCAACTATTCACAGAACGAACTTTCCCCATTTCTGCCTGCCATTCGGCTCATTGCAATCGCATTTTTCGGCTCCACTTCGCCGAGCCGGTCTATTCAAACCGATAACTTTGAGACTCTTTAAAAACTTAATACGCAACATATATAAAGATAAATGTTAACCTGCAAGCCTATAAGTTTATCTGCTTATAGCTTAAGTCTCTTTTAAATGGAAATTATCCCCTTCACTCAACAAAATCTATTGAACAAATTGCTCAAGCTATGGTACTCCGTTATTGTTTAAAACCCGTTTTGATTAGTCTATTGATGTGCCTTTCCATGCTTATACCCCAACACAGTTTTGCTCAGGAGCCGGGCGAGCTGCTCTGGGAATTTGTGATGGAAAATAATGTAGAATACAATTCTCCCACCGTACTCGATGGAACAGCCTATATTGCAGATCGGAATTCGGTATTTGCAGTCGATATCGATACCGGACAAGAAATATGGTCGGTTGAAATTACAGAAAACACCACCATTAACGATAGTCCGCAGGTTGTAGATGAAGTCTTGTACATTGCAGATCAAAGAAGAAACATTTACGCCATAGACATACATAGCGGCCAAATTCTGTGGACCAGGGATGATGAAGCCGCAACATCTAACAGCCGCGCGCAAACCACGGTTTATGGTGATCGGATTTTTGTTACAACAGGTGCGGATACCAATTTGAACAATGGCTGGATCAGAGCGCTAAGTACTTCTGATGGTGAGATGCTTTGGGAGTATGAAACCGTTAATCCCGTGAGAGGAAGCCATCCCGTTTATGCAGACGGCATCGTTTATGCAGGTGATTTCATCGGCAAAATTTATGCCATCAACGCAGAAACCGGTGAGGAGGAATGGACTTTTGACGGTTCACATACAAGAGTCAACAGCACACCAACCGTCCATGAAGGCGTTGTATATGCCGCTATAAGCCAGGTACTGCCCGATGACGGAAGTTCTGATTTCCCCGTGTATGATGCTTATTTGTATGCCCTTGACGCGGGTACGGGCGAGCAAGTTTGGTCGGAACCGCTTGTTGAATACGTTGACGCTGCAGGTGTATTCTCTTCCCCAACCATCATAGACAACCGGTTGTTCATCGGGTTGGATGCGAACATGGTGGCGGTGGATACCCAAAACGGAGACATTCTTTGGTCGTATGAAACAGATGCCAGAATAGACTCTTCTCCGACCATTGCCGACGAAGTCCTCTTTTTCGCAAGCAGAGACTCCTACATCTACGCTCTGGATGCTTCCAACGGCAGCAAACTTTGGGAGCTGGAAACGCCCTACATCGCACGATCATCACCCGTTGTGGTTGACGGTGTGCTTTATATCGGTGCTGATCGTTTAGATTTAGGTGATCCCGATGATGATTTTCCGGATGATGAAATTGAAGGTTATCTGTATGCCGTTGAGTCAGGTGTGGACGGCCACAGTGAAGGAAGCCGGATTGAGCTTGCGGTTATCAATCACCACTTCGGGCTACAGCCGTTCTTTGGTTTGGAAGTAGTTTCCACCAACTCCCCCGTAGATGAAGGAGATGCAGTGGAAATAGTTGTCGCCGTCCGTAATTCCGGTCTTGAAGCAACCCAGACCATCACCCTGAAAGATTTTGACGGGGAAATTGTAGATCAGCAAGAGGTTACCGGTGGACGGAATGAAACGGTTGAGATCACCCTTGGCTGGAATACATCCACCGGTGATGCTTCCTATGGAGAGGTTACCATAAGCAGTGAAGACCGTTCGGTAACCGAAACCATAGCCATCATGCAGCATCATACCATTATGGGCTGCGAGGATATCACCATACCCGGCTATTATACCATGAATAACTCGGTGGGGGTAAACGATACCTGCATCACAATTACAAGCAGCTTTGTAGAGCTGGACGGAAATATGGAAGAAATCAGACAGCTTTCAAATCCCCAGGCAAGCGGCATCTTCATAGACGGCGGCGAGGAGGGAATACGTAATGTTTCCGTTAAAAACTATGTCATCAGGGAGTTTCAGGTCGGAGCAATTAATAATGGCGCTATCACCATTAATAATCTTGACGGAGGAACCTTCTCAAACCTGAAGCTGCGTGAAAACCACTGGGGAATCCAGGGTACCGACGTAACCAATATTACTATTGAAGACAATGAATTTGATGATAACAACTGGTACGGAGTATATCTTGATGATTCCACCCATAATGAGATTCTGAATAATGAAATCAACGATACCTTCTACGGAGTTTTGATTTATGAAGGAAGCGATAACACACTGGTGAAGGACAATTATTTCCATAGTAATGCCTTCGGTGTGGTTGTACAGACCTCAAGCGATGTGCAGCTTGTTAACAACAAATCGTTTGACAACACCTTCAACGCAGAACTCGGTGACGTGTTTGTTTGGCAGGGCTCATATGATGTGTTTGTCGACCACATGAACGCAGGAATAACCGGTGAGTCTGACTTCACCATTTCTTATAAGGCCGACTATATTGAATTTCAGGCAGTTGGCGTTCCCTCTGCGCCCCACCCCGAACTCGTTTCGCTGTCGAAATATTTTGAGGTGCGCATAGACAACTGGGAAGGTATGCTTGATATCGATATCCATTATGATGCATCAGACTATGCAGAACTCGACCTCCAGACACTCGGGCTCTGGCGTTATGACCCCGATTCAGGTGACGAACCCTGGACAGTAGTTGAAGAGGTCTCGGTAACCGAAACGGAGATAACCGCCACTCTCTATGAAAGTGGTGTTTACGGAGTATTCAGCGGTGAAGCCGTAGTATCCACAGGTCCGGAAGAAAGGCCGATTACGTTCGAGCTGAAGCAAAACTACCCGAATCCGTTCAACCCGACCACCACCATAGAATACGCCCTGCCCGAAGCCTCGGAAGTACGGCTTCACGTATATAATGTGCTTGGACGCAGAGTCGCAACGCTGGTTAGTGATCACCAGCCGGCCGGCGTACACCAGGCCACTTTCGATGCGGCAGCCCTGGCCAGCGGTGTCTATTTTTACCGCATTGAAACCGGCAACCATACCGAAACCCGACAGATGATGCTTATCAAATAGAAGGCTTTGCTAAACCTTCTAACATCACGGAATCACTGTTGTCCGGGGAAACTGATTCTTACTGTATCCGTTGGCAGCATGTTTTTGTCCCGC
>PXDL01000568.1 GCA_003566395.1 Balneolia bacterium
CCCGAAATATCCACCAAAATATTTCCTGAAGGTAATAAACTGCACATCCTTGGCCACAACGGCACCTCGTACAGCCACTATGTGCATTCCGGTGAAAGTTTTGAAACCAAAGCGAATCTAACCGGCGATTTAGTGAACGTGCGAGCCAGCACCGATTTGTCGCCTGCGCGTGGCGAGCCGGTATGGCTGCTTCAGCTGCTTGATAGCTGGTACTTGTATAATCCTGAAACCGGCAAAACCGGCGACCGGGTTTATCCGGGGGAAAACAGATTCAATTACCTTTTGGATGCAACCAGCAGGATTTATCAGTCGGCGCTTGTGAGCGACGGCACCGTGGGAATTGCAACCATAGACAATGGGTTTATTTTGCTTGATCGTGATTTCGGGGTAAAAATGCACCTCACCGAAGAAGAAGGCCTGCCGAGCAATACGATTCTCAATATAGCCGAAGATAATGAAGGTGGCATCTGGCTTCTCACAGGCAATGGTATTGTAAGAGTTAATTACGATCAGCCGGCAATTCTGATCCGCAGGCCGGATCCGGTAAATGGTACCCCGTACCAAACATTGCCGTTTAAGGATCAGCTTTGGATTCTTAATTCGGCAAATATTATGCATATAGACCGTGAAGGCATTACCTATCATCATCCCACAACCAACCAATCCAGAGCTTTTTCAGAAATCAGTCTGTATGACGGCAGCAAAGGTCTTTCTATGCTTACTTCTTACGGACTGGCAGTTTGGGACGGCAGCCGGCTTCAGCTTTCCAACGAAATACGCCGGGAGTACGACGACCTGGTATTTATCCTGCATCCCGACCGTCAGGATCGTTTTATTACAGCCGGTGCAAATCATGTAACAAGTTTTTCACTAATTCTGACGAATCAGAATAAGCCTGAGATAGATCAGGTTGAAGTGTTGATGCAAACCGATGAGCAAATCTCCCGTGGTTTTTTATCAGAAAACGGAGACCTCTGGCTGATGGCACGTACCGGCCCGGCACTGCGAATTTCTTCGGAAAAAGGCTGGGACGGAATAATAGCTGATGAGCCTGACTTTCATTCTCAGCTGTTTAATGGCGTGGATGATACTCCCCGGATTGTTTCATTTTTCAAAAGAGGCAGCCACCTTCTGGGGATTGAGGAGGATACCGGAGAACTCTATGAATTAAAGCTCGATGAAACATCCGGCAGGCACCTTGAAGCCAAAGATTTCGTTCGCCTTGATGTGCAGGTGCCCAATCATCAGACTTTGGAACGGTTTGAAAACGAAGAGATCCTCACGCTTATCAACGATATCGATGAAGATGGCCGGAATCGCCTTATTCATGTCTATGACGACAGAGTTATCGTGGATATACATTCCTATGCTGCTTTTGCAAATACGCCGCTATTCGGCAGCTACTTCGGTGATGACTGGTTCTATGCCAACACGCCTGCCGGCACCTGGATGATGCCGCGTGAGCGGGTGATGCGTGGAGAAACCACCAATGCCAAACCCACGCTGATTCGTCGGGTGGAAACTGCCGGAGATTCCGTTATTTACGCGGGCGGCGTTTTGCCCGGGAGGAGTTTTACTGCGCCGAAAATGAATTATCACGACCGTGAACTTCGGTTTACCTATGCGCAACCGGGTCACAGGTTTGGACCGCAAAACACCGTTTATCAGTCGCGACTTATTGGGTTTAGTGAGGAGTGGTCGGAATGGACGGATCGCATTTTCAGGGAGTTTTCCAATTTGCCGGAAGGCGATTACCGGTTTGAAGTAAGGGCAAGGATGAAGTCGGGAGAGATCACTCCGGCGGGAAGTTACGCATTCACCATTTTACCACCCTGGTATCGGACTATCTGGGCTTATTTGCTCTACAGTGCTGGTTTTGTTTTTGTGATTATCGGATTGGTGAAATTTCGGACCCATCATTACAAAGAAAAGCAACGTCGCCTTGAAAAGATTATTAAAGAACGTACCGAAGCACTCAGACAGGAAAAAGTCGCGCTCGAAAAGGCCAACAAGCGGATCGAAAGCCAAAGCCGGGAACTCGCTGCCGTTACGGAATTGAAAGACAAACTTTTTGCCAATATTTCGCATGAATTGCGCACTCCGCTCACGCTGGTAATTGGCAATCTGAAATCAGCCCTTTCCAAAAGAAGCGAGAACGAGCGATACCTGAATGTAGCGTTGAATAACTCAACCCGTCTTCACCGGCTTATCGATCAAATTCTGGAGGTTACGCGGTTGGAAGGCGGAAAGGTGCGGCTGGACCGCACGCCCGTGGACACATCGGTGTATTTCCGAACTCTGAGTTCAGCGTTTGAGTCGCTTGCCGAGGCGCGTAATATCCAGCTGGTGGTTGAAGTGGAAGAAAACCTCCCGCCAGCTCTGCTGGATGAAGATAAAATGCAGAAGATCATCTATAATTTGCTTTCCAACGCGGTCAAATTTACAGAGCCGAAAGGCAGTATTTACGTTTCTGTGGCCGGTGGAAATGGGGAGTTGAACATCAAAGTAACCGATACCGGAAAAGGGATTCAGGAGCAGGACATTGAGTTTCTTTTCGACCGTTTTTATAAAGTCCGGCAGGATGATAAAAACTATACCGAGGGACTCGGACTTGGGTTGGCCATCACCAGAGAATACGTGGAAATGCACAACGGAACCATTCGAGTGGAGAGTACGCCCGGCAAGGGAACCACCTTTTCCATCAACATTCCGCTGGAAAAAGCAGGTGTGCGATCAACCGTGCCTGAAGTTAAGCCAAAACCGGATGTCCAATTGCCGGAACTTGAAATTACGGGCACTCCGAAATCAACTGATCAGGAAACAGAAACAAAGCCGCCTGCCGACCAATATAATTCGATTCTGGTAGTGGATGATAACGACGATATGCGCCGTTACATAGCGGGAATATTTGAGGATAAGGGATATTTCGTGACCGGAGCGGAGGATGGGGAATCCGCGCTTGAAATATTGGGCTCACAGTCCGGAATTTCGCTGGTTGTCAGTGATATCATGATGCCAAGGATGGATGGATACGCACTGGCTGCAAGGCTGAAATCAAACCAAAAATACCGTGATTTGCCGCTCATTTTCGTAACCGCCCGTGCCGAAAAAGAAGATATGATGCAGGGTCTGCGAATTGGTATCAACGATTACGTGGTAAAACCCTTTGATCCTGAAGAACTGCTCGCCAGGGCCGCGAACCTGCTTGAGGCTCGGAAAAGACGGGATAAATGGCCCGTTGAAATTCCGGCCGGAGAGCAGACAGAAGATGATGAAGAAACCATTCAAAAGCTTAAAAACTACATCACCGAAAACCTGGATAATCCTAAAATCGCTGTGCCCGATATGGCGTATTCCCTGAATATGAGCGAGCGGCAGCTCTACCGGAAACTGGGTGAACTGACGGGCTTTACGCCGGCGGCTTTTATTCGCGAAGTGCGGCTTCAGCACAGCGCCACCATGTTGGAGGAAAACCCGGAACTGAAGCTGAAAGAAGTTTGCTACACGGTTGGATTCAGTTCTCCATCCTATTTTTCCAAAGCATTCAAAAAACGATTCGGTAAAGCACCTGGCACAATGCAATGATCAGTAGAGTTTAGTTTGAAAAGCTCTTTATGAATCATAAAAAATAATAGTATATCAGTATTCAGGAGAGAATTCTGCCATAGCCTTTTGGCAGAAAATTACCGGTTTTTGGCAGAGATTTCGCATCTCATGCGGTTATACTGAAAGCAGTTCGAGGTTATTTAACTGAACACAAAATAAATAACCCCATCGGAAACCACACGAATGGACAAATCTGAAAATCTAATCCTGATACTATGAAAATCAGACTCATTACCACGATATTCATTTTATTTTTCATCACCGCCGGGCTGACTGATTCGTTACTGGCCAATCATCCCGATTTCTTCCTTGCCGATAACGGCGTAACCATTATCTGCGAAGATGCGGTAACAGGCGATTTCGGAGAGGTCAATGGTATCACCTACACCAAACGTGACCGGGCCGGCATTGATGCCTTATTGGATGCCGACGCAAACAACCCGGAACTGGCAACCACATGTACCAGTGGGGTTACGGAAATGGCTGACCTGTTTTTTTTCAACGGCATGTTCAATCAGGACATCAGTTCGTGGGATGTGAGCAGTGTAACTACCATGGTCAATATGTTTGCCTTTGCCGGTGCTTTTAATCAGGATATCGGCCATTGGGATACAGGCAGTATAACTACCATGAGCACTATGTTTAGAAATGCCGGTGCATTCAATCAGGATATAGGTGATTGGGATGTGAGCAATGTAGCTATAATGGCCAATATGTTCTTCGGTGCCGGCACTTTCAATCAGGATATTAGTAAATGGGAAGTGGACAATGTAACCAATATGGGTTCTATGTTCAGGAATGCCGGTTCCTTCAACCAAAACCTCTCATTCTGGTGCGTAGAACAGATCGCTTCGGAACCACAGGATTTCGATGACGGCGCCGATGCATGGACCCTGCCCAACAGTCGCCCGTTATGGGGCACCTGCCCGGTGTTCTTCCTTGCCGAAAACGGCGTAACAATTACCTGCGAAGATGCGACTATAGGCGAATCCGGATTGGTAAATGGTATCACCTACACAAGGCGCGACCGGGCCGGGCTGGATGCCCTGCTAAATGCCGACGAAAACAACCCGGAACTGGCCACCACATGCACCAGCGGTATTACGCATTTGTCAAACCTGTTTCAAAACAACTCCAATTTTGATCAGGATATCGGCTCATGGGATGTAAGCAATGTATCAAATATGAATTTTATGTTCAGGGAAGCTGAATCCTTCAATCAGGATATCGGTGCCTGGGATGTGGGTAATGTAACCTCTATGCGCTATATGTTTAGTGGTGCAAGTACTTTTAATCAGAATATCGGCGATTGGTGTTCTGCCTCCCTCAGAAACTGGACACAGATTCTACTTTAAAAGTATAATTTATGTTGATGAGAACTAAGCGTAAGAAATGGACCAAATATGAGAAGGAAGCCATCCTCAAAGATATTCA
>PXDL01000221.1 GCA_003566395.1 Balneolia bacterium
ATCCATGCAAATGATGACACTCCGCGGAGGTTTAGCCCAAATTTCCCGAAATCACCAAAATTCCAAGCTGAGCAGAAAAAACCAACGCATGAGAAAAACCTCCGTGGAGTTCCCACTGGATTTACATCTGAATGATAAATCCACATAAATAAAATGAGTCAACTAAACTCACGCAACATCATTTCTACCCTCTGATACTGTTTACTGTTACTGATACTGTCCCCTGTAACTGCAGCATGGTTTACCCCTTTACTGCTTAACAAAACATTATTTTATAAGAGCTGTAACATGGTTATTTTACCAAGTCTGATTCTCTACCAAGCATAAGCCCCTTATGAATACACCCCCGCATTCTCATATCCCCAACGGTAACGGAAACGGTAATGGCAAGCACAACAACGGCCATACCAACGGTTATCAGGGCCGGCAGCAGATGCCGAACCCTCCGTATGCTTCAGATGCAGATCGCGATGAGATTGATCTTAGCAAACTCGTCGGCATACTGTGGCGATACAAATGGGTACTGATCGTTTGTGTCTTTATCGGTACGCTATCCGCCTATTTTATCGCCCAGAATATGACACCGGTGTACAAAAGCGATGGAAAAATTCTTATTCAGGAGATGCGCAACCGTTATGCGCAGGTGGGAAGCGATATAAGCTCGCTGATGTCAACCAGTTTCGGGGTGGGGATGGGTAGTACCCTGGCCAACGAGCTGGAAGTGCTGGGCTCACGCAGATTTATGGAACAGGTGGCTGAAAATTTCATCGAGGAGGCGGGCACCGATTTTAAGAAATATCCGCTTATGGACGGCGGGCTGGATGAAGATGAAAATCAGCAAATCTCATCACTGGTACAGGTAACGAACCGTATCCGCGGAGGCACAACCTTCAGCCGCGTAGATCAGGAAACCGACGTAGTAAATGTTTCGTTTGAATCCACTTCTCCCGAAGAAGCCGCGCTCGTCGTAAATCTTATTATCGACACATACACTGATTTTTCCACCTTTGAAAACCGCCGGATGTCGCGGGAAGGACTTCGGTTTCTGCAGGATGAACGTGACGAAGTTGAGCATCAGCTGGCCCGAAGCGAAGAAGAACTCCGGGATTTCATGAACCGGGAAGGACTGGTAACCCTGGAAGAACAGTCCAAGCTTTTAATCAATATTCTTACCGATCTGGAAACGGAGAGCCGGCGGGCGGAAGTTGAACTTTCTGCTGTAAACGCGGCTATCGTCAATTACCGGAACGAGCTCAACAGCGTTACCCCCGGACTGGGTGAGCAGATCATAAAAGGACATGCTCCCCGAATCAGCCGGTTGCAGTATGAAATCTCGGAGCTGGATACCGAGCGGGAACTGCTTCTTTCCCGTAACCCCGTACTGCGGGAACAGCCCGAACTGGAGCCCCGCCTGGCCGAAATCAACAGACGTGCTAATGACCTTGAGGAGCGGGTTCGCGAAATTGTGAATGATCTTATGGCTCAGGACGAGCGCTATCTCGGTATGCTTGGATCGTTCGACGGAAATTTGATCAGTAACGTAAGCGATATGCGCCGCGAATTGCTGAAGCTTGAAGTACGCCAGCAGGAGCTAAACGCACAGGTTAGCGTAATCGGCGAAAAAGTGGCCTCTCTTGAGCAGAATTTTGACCGTCTGCCCGACAACATGGTCACCTACACCCGCCTGAGCCGGAATGTGAAGCTGAATACGGAGTTGTATGTACTTCTGGAACGTCAGGCCGCGGAAGTCGCGATTTGGGAACAGACGCAATCAGGCTACGGCAGGCTGCTCGACTACGGCATCGTACCTGAAAACCCGGTCAGCCCACGGGTGAATCTGATGCTGATGCTCGGATTTATGCTGGGAGGTGTGTTCGGACTCGGAATCGTCATCGTGAAGGAGCTCGGTCAAACCACTATCATGAACGTGGACAAACTGCGGGAAAAAGGCCTGCAGATTCTTGCCGTGGTTCCGGATATCAGGCCGCTTATCAAAAAGAATTTTAACGGCAAAGAGTACGTAACGGTTCGCGACCATCAGGTAAGTACCGATGTCATCACCTTTTTTGATCCTATCTCGGCTCCGGCCGAGTCCTACCGGCGCATGTACAACAACATCTTGTATGCGCAGCCCGATAAAACCTATCAAACGCTTATTGTTACCAGTGCCGGTCAGGGTGAAGGCAAAACGACCAATATTTCCAACCTCGCGGTTATTATGGCCGAGTCGGGGCACAAAGTTGTGGTAGTGGATTGTGACTTCCGCCGGCCCCGTCTGCACCGGGAATTCGGGTTTAATCAGGATTACGGGGTATCGGAATGGCTGTTCAACGAAAATACCCTGGGCGAGATCACCAAGCCGACCGTCATTAAAAACGTTGATGTATTAACTGCCGGGAAGAAAGTGCTGAACCCGGCCAACCTGGTCCAAAGCCGCCGGATGAAAGTATTGATCGAAGAGCTGAAGAAACACTACGACTTCGTGCTTATCGATGCTCCTCCGTACGGAATTATTACAGACGCCGCTCCCCTGATGCGTGAATCGGACGGGGTGATACTGGTATCGCGCTTCGCACAAACCCGCCACAGCGATATGGACCATACCATTGAAAACCTCAATAAAATCAACGTAAATGTGATCGGTACGGTGCTGAATTCGTATGATCCAAGCAGGTCAACCGGATCGTACTATTACACCGACTACTATCGCTATTCCTACAGAAGCTATGACAAGTACGTGCAGGAAAAGTAACAGCCCGGAAAACACTTTAGACTGCAATGCCGCAAATAATAATAACCTGCTAAAACTTAGATGAGATTCAGAATGACCGGAGTATATAAAAGCAGCATGGCGTTAACGGCCGTGCTGCTCTTTTTTTTGATGATGTTTGCCGAACAGGCACAAGCCCAAACGCGCGGCTCATCTCAGGATGTGCCCGTGAGCCAGATGTTCCGAATGGCCGAAGGTATGGTGCGCATTGCCGAGCCGGGCCAAATGGCCGACACCCTCAGTATATGGGGGGATGTTTCCCTGCCCGGCCGCTACATCATCCCCAGAGGCACCGTGCTGCCCGATCTGGTTTCTTATGCGCGCGGACCTGTGCGCTTTCGCGATACCCAGGAAACCCAGGTTGACTGGAGCCGGGTGCGGCTGGATATCACCGTGAACCGTCAGAACGATCAGGGCCGGGAAGAGGCGATACAGTTTGAATACCGCTATAATGATCCGCTTCCGAACGGAATGCGCGATTTCACTCTTCAAAACAATGATCTCATAAGCATACAAACCCGGCGAAGGCCCATCTTTATTGATTACATCCGGGTCATCGGCCCTACGCTTTCGGTTATTGTGAGCAGTATTTTGATTTACGACCGACTGGCGAACTGACATTTTTCAGTGTGTCAGTATATCAGTATATCAGTGTGTCAGTATATCAGTGTGTCGGAATATCAGTGTGGCAGGGTTGGAACTTTTCATGTTGAAATAATTTAGTTGTGTCAGGAAAAATTAGTTCTTCAAATAAAATTTATGTTGCCGGTCACCGGGGTATGGTGGGGCGCGCGATTGTGCGTTCGCTGAAGGCGGCCGGTTACAAAAATATACTTACGGCGGACAGTTCCGAGCTGGACCTGCGGGAACAGTTTGCCGTACGCGCGTTTATGGCCGAGCATCGCCCTGATGTGGTGATAATTGCGGCGGCCCGGGTAGGTGGTATCGTGGCCAACAGTGAGTACCCCTGGCAGTTTTTGTATGATAATATGATGATTCAGAGCAATCTGATTCAGGCCGCGCACCAAACAGGTACCGAACACCTGATTTTTCTGGGAAGCTCCTGCATTTATCCCAAAATGGCGCCTCAGCCGCTGAAGGAAGAGTATCTGCTAACCGGACCGCTCGAACCGACCAACGAATGGTATGCCATCGCCAAAATAGCGGGCATCAAAATGTGTCAGGCGCTGAACAAGCAGTACGGGCGCTCCTATATGTCGCTGATGCCCACCAATCTGTACGGTCCCTACGATAATTTTGATCTGAAGACCTCTCACGTGCTGCCGGCTATGATCCGCAAATTTCATGAAGCCAAAGAAGACGGTAACCGGGGCGTACCGCTGTGGGGAACCGGAAGTCCGAAGCGGGAATTCCTCCATGTGGATGAAATGGCTGATGCCGTGCGTTTCATCATGGAATATGAAGGCGACATGCCGCATGATCTGATTAATGTGGGCACCGGAACCGATTTATCTATTCGCGAGCTGGCCGAAACGGTACAGTCAATCACCGGCCATACCGGCCCGATTAACTGGGACACCCAAAAACCCGACGGCACCCCGCGCAAGCTGATGGATGTAACGCGCCTCAACAAGCTCGGCTGGAAAGCAAAAATCGGACTACGCGAAGGAGTGGAAGATACCTATCAATGGTTTCTCAAAAATGTGGAGGATGTGAGGGAAGTAGGGATAGAAAGCTGAAAGCTCAAAGCTGAAAGTTCAAAGCACGATACCCTTTGAGTTTCTACCCTTTCACCTTATATCCATTCACTTTTAAATTCTATTATCTATTTAAGGAATTGAAAATTTGGCACAGAGCCATTGATTTTGCTGACTACGCTATTTCATTGACGGAAGAGCTTGACTTAAACAGAAAGAATGAAGTTGAAAGTATGAAGCTGAAAGTATGAAGCTGAAAGCTGAAAGTTCAAAGTGCGAAACCCTTTGAGCTTTCACCTTTCACCTATGAGCTTCAACGCTTTCACCTTTCACCTATGAGCTTCTACCTTTCAACTTATCAACAACTAAACTACTATTTATTATGGATTTTGCATTTAAGGAATTGAAGGTCTGGCACAGAGCTATTGATTTTGCTGAATATGCTATTTCATTGACGGAAGAGCTTGACTCAAACAGAAAGCATTATCGATTGATTGAGCAGCTCGAATCATGCTCAACTTCGGTTGCGATGAATATTGCAGAAGGAAAAGGAAGAAACTCCAAAAAAGAATTTATCCATTTCTTATATATAGCGAGAGGCTC
>PXDL01000590.1 GCA_003566395.1 Balneolia bacterium
CGCCTGAATTTCAACCCATTCATACACGAAACCTGCATCTATTTCTATGAACCATTTTCTCTCCCTTACCGGTCTGCTACCCGATGAACTGAACAATCTGCTCGATTCCGCAACCGAATTGCAGCAGTCGGGCGAACAGGTGCTGTTTAACAAGCACGTACTTTTTGTATTTGAAAAACCCTCACTTCGGACCGTACTCGGCACGGAGGTGGCCGTTAATCAGCTCGGCGGACATGTGATTCACGCCAAACCGGAGATCATGCTATCCCCGGGTAAAAACGTGGAGTACAGCAGCCGGGAATCGGTTAAGGATACCATCAGAAACGTATCGCAGTGGTGCGACTCCATTTTTGCGCGGGTCTATTCCCATAAAACATTGACCGAAATGGCGACTGTGAGTCCCATACCCGTAGTAAATGCCCTGTGCGAAACCTACCATCCGATGCAGGCTATGGCCGACCTGCTCACAATCAGGGAGTATTTCGGTACCGATGAAAAAATCGCCCTGACCTTTATCGGGGATGCCAATAATGTGGCCCGCTCCCTTTTTGAAGGACTCCTGACCCTCGGCCACGATGTCCGTTTTGCAGGACCGGATTCCTGCTCCTGGAAACCGGAAGAAATTCTGTATTTCGAAAAGCTTGCCTTGAGCTATGGCGGGCAATTCACCTGTTCGTCTCGGCCGGAAGAGGTGCTGCCCGGTGCTCAGGTTGTGTACACCGATACATTTGTGTCCATGGGCGAAGAGCATCTCGCGGCCGAAAAGCTGGGATTTTTCCACGGATATCAGGTGGATGCGGCCATGATGGCGCAAGCGGAGCCTGAAGCCGTTTTTATGCACTGCCAGCCCGCACACCGGGGCGTTGAAGTAACTTCGGAGGTGCTGGACGCTCCCTGTTCGCTGGTTATGAAACAGGCCTTTAACCGCATGGTCTCGGCAAAAGGCGTGTTTGCCCGCCTGATTGCAGACCCTTGGAAGAGTCAGGCGGAAAACCAACTTGCAACTCTATAAATCATACATCATTACATCCAACGCCAAAAGCTATGAAAACAGAAACAGCCTATAAAAAAGTAGCCTCCCACGAGGCGCATAAAGGAACCTTCGATACCTGCCTGCTGCTCTACTCCGGCGGGCTGGATACCAGCGTTATGCTGAAATGGATTCAGGAGGAATACGAATGCGATGTTATAGCCCTGACAATCAATATCGGTCAAACGGCGGATAATCTTGATCAGATACGGGAAAAAGCGCTGATGCTCGGGGCGAAGGATGCTTTTGTGGTGGACGCGCGCGACGATTTCGCCCTGCTGTGCGCCGAAGCCGTAAAAGCCAATGCCGACTATCAGGGCGGGTATGCGCTCGGGTGCCCGCTGGGCAGGGTGATGATTTCACGGGTAGCCGTACAGGTTGCCGCCGAACTTAACTGTCAGGTTATTGCGCACGGATGTACCGGTAAGGGGAACGATCAGGTTCGTTTCGAAGGATACATCACCACGCTGAATCCGGAGTTGAAAATTATAGCGCCGGTGCGCGAATGGGCGATGGGCCGGGAAGAAGAGCTGGCATACGCCCGGGAAAACGGTATTCCGGTGGAACAGACCGGCGCATCACCCTATTCTTATGATGAAAATATGTGGGCCAACACCGGTGAAGGGGGCGAAATAGAGAATCCGGCCTGCATCCCGCCGCTCGAAAATATTCTGAAATGGTGCAATACTCCCCAACAGGCTCCCGATACCGAAGAACTTGTGCGTATCGGTTTCGAACAGGGGGTGCCTGTATCTATAAACGGTATTCCGATGCCGCTTGCTTCCCTGATATGCGAGCTAAACAAAAAAGGCGGAACCCACGGTACCGGCTACGTCCACCTTATTGAAGACCGTGTGGTAGGACTTAAGGTGAGGGGCGTCTATGAAAACCCGGCCGCGCATCTGCTCATTCAGGCGCATAAAAATCTGGAACAACTGGTGTCCACCAGAGAAGAGAACGAACTGAAAGGATTTCTCGATCAGAAGTGGGCATATCTTTGTTACGGGGCCAAATATTTCGAACCGGTGATGGATAACATAAGGGCGTTTATGGATGAGAAAAACCGCAAAGTAACGGGTGAAGTGACTCTGAGGCTTTATAAAGGTAACTGCGAAACTGTAGCCCTCACATCGCCGAACTCTCTTTTTGATGAAAACCTGGCTACATTCAACACCTCGGCCGATTTCAATCAGAACGCTTCGGCCGGATTTATTGAACTGTGGAATTTGCCGCAGAAAACCGCCTATAAGATGAAACAGGCCCGAAACCGTGCTGTCCATTCCGCGTGATTACGGAAGCAGGACAGCCGCTAACCCAACGTGCAAAATCGCATATGAAGCTCTGGCAAAAACAGAACCACAGCCCGTCGGTACAAGCTGAACGCTTTACCGTGGGCAACGACTATCAGTTGGATCAACAACTGATTCCTTATGATGTAAAAGCATCCAAAGTACATGCCCGGGCGCTGCTCAAAGCCGGGCTGCTGACTCCGGTCGAGACCGAGGAGTTGTGTGAAGGCCTCGACCGAATTCTGAAGCTATGGGAAAAAGACGCGTTCCCCATTCTGCCTGAACAGGAAGACGGACATACCGCGATTGAAGCCTGGCTTACAGAACATACAGGCGAAGCCGGCAAGAAAATCCACACCGGACGCTCGCGAAATGATCAGGTACTGACGGCGCTGAGGATGTATGAAAAAGACCACCTTGAGGTCGTAATGAACGGGGTGAAGCGTCTGGCCGATACGCTGTTGACATTCGCGGAGGCCCATGAAGGCATTCCCATGCCGGGCTTTACACACACACGAAAAGCCATGCTCTCCGGCGTTAGCCAATGGGCGGCAGGCTATGCCGAACTGCTAATTTTGCAGCTCGAACCCGCAAAGGCCGTGATGAAACTGGTCAGCCGGTCACCGCTCGGTACCGCCGCCGGATTCGGTTCAGCTATCGATTTGGACCGGGATGAAACGGCCTCAGGCTGCGGTTTTGACGGGCCGCTGGTGTGCGCTGCCTCAGCGCAGCTAAGCCGGGGATGGATGGAGGGGCAGCTGGTAAGGACACTCGCGGATGTTACGGCCCTGACTTCACGGATGGCAGCCGATATCATTCGTTTCAGCAGTGAAACCCACGGTTATATGATTCTGGATGATGCGGTCTGTACCGGCTCGTCCATCATGCCGCAAAAACGGAATCCTGATGTGGCGGAGCTGGTCCGTGGAAAGCATGCCGTGGTGTCGGCGCAGGCGTATTTGCTGCAACAGCTGGTACAGAATCTGGAATCCGGCTACCACCGGGATCTTCAACTCACAAAGGAACCCGTCTTTACCGCTTTCGGGGAGACTGAAGCCATTCTCGGGGTGTCGGTTTTGCTTATAGAATCCATTTCAATTAGCCGTCCGAAGTTGGAAGCCGCCTGTACACCTGAGCTTTTCGCAGCCGAATACGCCAATCTGCTCGTCCGGCGGGACGGCCTGAGCTTCAGGGAGGCATACCGTAAAGTCGCGGAAAATCCGGCCCTTGTTGAAGGCATCACATCCGGAGACATGATGGCCGCGTATCGTCAGCTCGGCTCACCCGGAAACACCGGCATACAAAGGCTCCGCTCCCAACTGGAAGGCCATCTCCCTGCGCCAACCTGAACCTCTCCCCAACCCCTCTCCTGAACTCACATCATCACCAAAACTCTAAATTCCACAACAGGAGAAGGGCCGGGGATGAGGGGGTAAAACGCTACCGTCCCAGCATTTTAAAGAGGTGCAAAAGCCCCGGAAAAACAGCATGCAGGCTCTCTTCGGCACCCCGGCTGCTTCCGGGAAGGGAAATCATCAAGGTGTTGTTCCGTATGCCGGCAACCTGATCGGAGTGCATAGCATAAGGAGTTCGCTGATAGCCGTATTGACGCATAGCCTGACCAATACCCGGCATGAGTTTGTCCGAAAGGCCACGGATAACCCCCGGCACAATATCGGTTTTCTGAGGACCGCTGGATCCCGTAAAGAAAATTAAATCTATCTGTTCATCATCGCTCAGTCTGTGGATGGCCGCCTCAAGTACCGTTTGGTCCTCTTCCAGAGTTTCTTGATGCACTACTTCCACGGATTGCCGCTCCAGAAATTCCCGAATCACGTGGCCGGACCTGTCTTGCCGCTCTCCTTTTTTCTTTGCGCCGGACACGGTGATAATCGCCGTTTTTACAGGAGGATCGAACGTATCAGTTATATCTGATTTACCGCCGGACTTCTCCTCCAGCCCGATCTCTCCTAAAGTGATGTCATCCTGAAGAGGTTTCAGCATATCGTAAGCATTCAGCAGAGCACCGCTTACGGCGACCATCGCTTCCATTTCCAGCCCGGTTTTCCAGACCGTGCGCGCTTCGGCTGTAAACTTGAGACCGTCATCCAGAATTTCCATCCCGATATCAACCCAGTCGAGCGGAAGCGTGTGGCTGAAGACCATCCATTCCGGGGTTCGCTTGGCCGCCAGAATACCGGCACTTCGTGCTACCGAGGCCACATCGCCTTTAGGTACCGTTTTGTCTTGTACCCGCCTGATCGTATCCGGTGTCAGAAAAATTTTCCCACTTGCTCGTGCGTATCGAAGCGTGGTGTTTTTATGACTTATGTCAATCATAGGATGTTGGCGGATTATAAATTTTCGAAAATTGGGTTTGAAGTCTGTAATTCAGAAATATGGCTAACAAATTGCTTAATTACCATTTGAATGTTGGTTTGCTGCTGAATTTAAGCCGGGGTGGTTTTTAACTGACAGAAAGCCTCCAAAACCCGCTGTGTGCCTCTACATTGTCTTTTCACTCAACTTTCGCAGTTCAATTCTGTAGGCGATTTACGATTTATTTATGGGATCATTTGCCCTGAATCTACCACTATTTAATTCATTGTACCTTTTGTGCGGACAAAAGGTACCCAAAAACCGCCGTCTGGAGAAAAAAGGCTAAATCGCAAATCGTTACGCTAAAAAAAATAAAGCTCCACAGCAC
>PXDL01000446.1 GCA_003566395.1 Balneolia bacterium
AAAAAGCGGTCTCCACTTTTTCGCTTTCAACGACTTCAGTTTTTGTGCACGTCGTGTTTAAGATTTTTGAGTAGGTTTCAATAGCCTTTTCAAGGTCTGAGACAGCAATGCCGATGTGATCTATGTGCATGGATTTGAAGCCCGATAATTATTGATTGTGAAATTTCCGCAATTGTAAACTGCGCTTTGAAAAAGTACCGTTTGTGAAATCAAATCAAAAATCTAAGCATAAAAAAAGCCACGCTTTGTGGGCGTGGCTTTTATCATGATTTTTAGATTAAGCGCTAGCCATCACTGGGTATCCCACCAGACTCTGTCGGTCAGAGATACAGATGGCACGTTGGCACTGTTAGCATTTAGCTCTCCTTGTGCATAGGGCCACCTTCTGGGGATAACACCGCCGGTAACATTATCAGTGGCAGGCGACAGTTCCGGAATTCCGGAGCGTCTCCAGTCACTGAAAGTTTCAGGCTGCAGGAAAAGAGCCACATATTTGTGAGTCATCAGTCGCTCAAAGCCTCCATTCTGTATAGATGCAGCATCTTCTGACGCCTGTTCGGCAACGTAATCACTATCTGCATCGCCCGTGACCTTCATCAGCGAAGAGATGATCGCATCGTTCATGGCCTCTGCTGCTTCCTGGAAGTTGCCAAGCCTGTAGTTGGCTTCAGCCTCAAGGAATTTTACTTCCGTGTAGGTTATGAAATGGACAGGAGCCTCGGGTGTGTTATAGTAAGGTCCAAGGTTGGATATGCCGCTTGATCCGCTGACACCGGCTTCTTGCCCAACAAACTCACCGTCTGAATTTTCAGCGGCATAAAAAGGCAATCTTGGGTCATCAATGGAGATCAGAAGATCAACAAAGAACTCTCCGAGTCTGGTATTATCCTCAAACGTACTAATTTTGTGATTATACCACGGATTTGCCTGCTGATCTTCCGTCCCAAAGTTCAGGTTCATATTCTCAGCGGTCTCGCTGAAGGTACCCTGGTCGAGTGCATTTAGTACATTCTGAGCAGAGCCCTGAGGATCAATCTTACTTCTGTGGTTGTGAAACCGGGCACTCAAAGCATTCGCTGCAAGCTCCCACAGATCCAGATCTCCACCGTATACAATGTCTGCAGAGCCAAGAACATTGGCAGGAGATACGTCCCGCTGCAGATCCGCTTTTCCATCAGTTAAGAGTGTCTGCACAACATCGTAGAGCTCCTCGGCGTCGTCGTAGACAGGCCTGGTATTATCTGCTCCCTGAAATGCTTCGGAAAATGGAACATCGTTCCAAAGTGCAACAACATTCCCGAGCGCGTTGGCCATGAGAATTTTTGCCACACCACGGTGGTGCCAGGCTTCATTCTCATTAGCACGGTTGATAATGAGGTTCAGATCATTCATTGAACCGCCATAGAGGTTACTGTTCCAGACATCACCCGCACGGGTGTTGCTGAAATTATAACGGCCAACATTCTGATGCTCACGGTTTGTTCCTGCCATTTGCTGCATCATCACTGCGTTGTACTGAGAGATATCTCCGCCGAGACCATACGCAAGGTTTACCTGCGAGTGGGGCAGAAGGTTATTCAGGCCCGTATCGGTGGCCTGATTTGGGTTCTCGTTCGTCGAGCTCAAATCGCAAGCGCTGAGAGCTAGAATCAGGAACCCGATCGTAAATGTTAAAAAGATGTTTTTTGATAATCTCATAATCATTGTTCTTTAGGGTTCTGATTAAAGTGAGAGTTTGAGTTCCAGGCCAAAGCTTCGACCACCCGGGTTGTTGTAGTAGTCTATACCTATGGATTGGTTCGGCCCATAAAGGTTGGTTTCTGGGTCGATACCGCTATATCCGGTAAAGAGAAGCAGATTTCGCCCCCAGAGAGAAACGGTAGCTGAGTTCAGTCCAAGCACCTGGATAAGTGAAGGGGCGAGGGAGTATGAAAGTGTCACATCCCTCAATCGTACCCAGGAAGCATCCTCCACGAATGGCTCATTTACATTGAAGTAGCCTTCAAGGTTTTGATAGTAGGCCTGGTTGATTGTTGCCTCAATATCATTGGGTGATCCATCCTGTTTTACTCCATCGAATATAACTGTTTCACCACGGTTCTCCGTCACGGCAGATTGGCCATTGTGTCTCATAACAGCTTCAGGACCATTCCAGACATCTCCACCCTGTCGAATATCGATGAGTGAGGTAAATCGGAAGTTTCTATATGAAAACGTATTTCGAATTCCAAGAGTAAAATCGGGATTTGGATCTCCAATTTTTATTAACTCATCTGTTGCCATTGGAAATCCGAAAAGTGAGCTCTCGGGATCGCTGTTTATGATCCTGTTGCCATTTTCGTCACGCTGCCATCCAATACCATAGAATACACCGTACGCTTCGCCCGGCACAAGTCTGGGGTTAATGTTGCCACCCACCCCACCAAGATCGAGCTGATCAACTCCATCAGCCAGCGATATCACTTCACTCTGATTTCGGGAGAAGTTAAATGTCGCATCCCAGCGCATAGTTCGTGTTGTAATCGGATTTACGTTAAGCTGAATTTCAATACCCTTGTTTTGAAGCTCTCCTGCATTGATCAGGTACGTGTTATAGCCTGAGGATGCTGGAATGGGGGCATTGAAAATCTGGTCTTTGTTAGATGAGAAGTAGTAGGTGAAGTCGAACCGCAGCCGATCATTCAAAAACCGAAGATCTGTACCTGCTTCAAATGTTGTATTTGATTCAGGGCGAATGTTTGGGTTTCCAATGGTCTGGCTTGCGGATGTTCCCACAATCCCCTGGAAAGGGAATGAAAAACTATTTCCGTAGCTCATGCCCGGATTTGAAGTCACAAAGTATGAGTTGGTGGCAAATATAGGTGCATCGTTACCTACGTTTGCTACTGAAAGCCGAAGCTGTCCAAAAGTTAGTACATCATCGGGGATCCCAAACGCCTCAGAGAATACGAATGCCGTACTCACTGCCGGATAGAAGAAGGAGTTGTTATCCGAAGGAAGTGTGGATGACCATTCGTTTCGGCCTGTAACGTCCAGATAGACAATGTCACGGTAATTTACGTTTAAATTACCGAAAACAGCGGCTCTTTCCCTTGGGTTGGTACTGTGTTGCACAATTGGTTCTTGGCTCACATTGCTTATGTGAAAGAGGCCGCGCTGTTCAAAACCGCGTCCTGAAAAGTAGATTCGGTTTTGATTGTCAGTTCGGTAGTTATGACCCGTTATAAGCTGGAAATCCCAGTCTGTACCAACACTTTGCTGGAAAGTCAGTAAAAAGTCAGAATTGATATTTCTAACGGTATACGTCTCCTCAAACAGACGCCCTAAACGCCCGTCACCACCGCTGGAGCCAAGATCAAAGTTGTGCCGTCTTCTGTCTGAATAGGTGTCAACTCCGATTCTGTAAGAGGCATTGATCCAGTCTGACAGATCATACGAGAGCATTGCATTTCCGATGAATCGGTTAACCTCGTCACTGTAAACATTATTATTTATTGTCCAGAAAGGGCTGTCAGGGCCGCGATTGTCCCCGGCTTCAAGGGCACTTACGCCCTGGTGAGTTCTGGCTGAACCATCGGGATTTTCATATGCAAACGTGTTATTTGCCGGATCACTTGTACCAAAGGTAAGATCCATTATAGGAGCCGTTCTGGTTAGTGGTATCATCACGCTGGTAAAATTTGAACCTCGTCCGGCGCGTTGACCTTCTGAGTTTATGTAGTTGGCCCTTGCTGAGATTCGGACTCTTTCAGACAGGTTAGCATCGCCATTGAGCCTGAGGGAATTTCGCTTAAAGAACGTTTTCGGGATAAATCCGTTTTCGTCACTTCTGCCATAAGAAAAGTAGAGATTACGATCCCTGGTACCAGTTGATACGCTGAATTGGCTGGATGTACTTATTCCATCGTCAAAGAATGCGTCCATATTATCGTATACTTCTACCGGCTGGCCAGTCGCGCTCGGGTCAGTCGCTAAAACTGGGTTACCGTTTATATGGTAGTTGCTTGACGTGTTCCCATCGTAGCTCAATTCACTCACATGCGGACCCCAGTGTGCTGGCGAAGTAAGTGCGAGATTCCCATTTGATCCCGGACCATACTGCGATTGTATTTCATACAATTGATTTACTTGAGTAACACCCACCCTTGAGGAGATATTAACTTCGGTACTGGGCCTTGTGCCTCCCTGGCCTTGTTTTGTCTCAATAACAATAGCACCATTGGCGGCATCAATTCCATACAACGCAGCCGCAGCCGGCCCTTTTAACACAGTCATGGACTCTATATCCTCCGGGTTGATATCAACGGCACGATTTGAATTATCTACAGAACTAAAGACAACCGTAGTATTATAGGCGTTGCTAATAGGTATTCCATCAACAATGTATAGGGGTTCATTGTTGCCAAGCAGTGAAGCTCTTCCCCTGATATTCACGGATGTAGCCCCGCCCGGCACACCGGCCTGACTCGTTACATTTACTCCTGAAAACTGACCTGAGAGTGCATCACTCACGCTTAGTTGTCGCGTAGCGGCTATGTTTTCAGCCTGAATACTTTGAATAGAGTAACCGAGTGAACGTCTGTCGGCACCCAGCCCCAGGGCTGTAACCACAACATCATCTAGCATTGCAAGATCCTGGGTCAATTCGATATTCAGTGTTGTTTGTTCTCCATCTGCAATAGTAACATTTTGCTGAACGGTATTATACCCCACATAGCGTGCTTCGAGTTCGTAGGTACCCGCAGCAAGATCTTCAAAGACAAAACGTCCGTCTGCGTCTGTTGCGGTTCCTAGATTTAACTCGTCAATCAGGACAGTAACCCCAACTAGTGTCTCACCGGATTCACTGTCCGTTACAGTTCCCGACAGGGAACCTTGCGCAACTCCCTGAACTGCCATCAGCAGACCACTGACACAGCAAAGGAGTGACATGAAAATAGTTCGTATCTGTTTGTTCTTCATATGAATTTAAATTTAGAATTTATGTAGCCGGCAAATCTTAAAAAT
>PXDL01000509.1 GCA_003566395.1 Balneolia bacterium
CAAGACTTGCAAGCGGGGTCTATCTGTACCGTCTGCAGGCCGGCAGTTACGTTCAGGTGCGAAAAATGACGCTTATAAAATAATACATAACGCGGCTTTATTGCCGAATTCAAACACCATCATAACAAAAAGTAATAACAGGTAATCATTATGCGGAATCTACATTCATCCAAGTCCGGTACAGGCAAACACCCATACACTCCGCCGGCGATAGAACACATTCGCATCGACAATACAATCTCGGTCGTGCTTATGTCGGTGCCCGACACCAGCGGAACGCAGGGTGAGCCGCCGGGACTTCCGGACGGGCCGATACAGGGGTAAGCTCCGGTCAATGCACGATTTTAACCGGCCTTCGGGTATGCGTATCCGGAGGCTTTTTTTTACCGGGAACCAAAAGGAGCAACCCTTATCAAACTCGTATTCCGAATCCGTGCAGTAGAATCAACCTTAGACCTGCATAGATTACCAGAATTGCTGTTAACCCGCCGATGATCCGTAAATCAAGCTTCCTGCTCGAAAGCCAGGAACCGAGGCTTCCACCCAGAATCACGGAAAAGGCGAGTTGAAGCATCAATTCCGCGTCGATACGGAATGAACCCGATACGGCAATTCCGGCAAGCCCGGACAGGGAGTTGGCCAGAATATAGACCGAGGCCAGAGATGCAATAGTCCGGGGGTTGGCCCAGTTCATCATGTTGAGCAGCGGAGATAAAAAAATACCGCCCCCGATTCCGGAAATACCGGAAAGCAATCCGACTCCACCACCAAGCGAAAGTTTACGTGGGATGCTGAACTTTTCCGACTTTAGCTGAAGCCGAACAATTTTGAGTATCAGCGACGCTCCCGACAGCAAAAGAGCCGAACCAAGGATCAGGAAAAAGGCCTGCCGGGTAAAGGGTAATTGCGCTCCCAGAAAAGCCATCGGGATGCCCGAAATCAGAAACGGCCAAAACCGCTTCAGGTCGAATACATGGTCACGGATATAGAAAAGCGTACCGATGGAAACCACGCATACATTGAGGAGCAGTGCAGTGGTTCTGATTTCAAAAAAATCGACGATAAACAGACTGAGTACGGCCAGATAGCTGGAACCGCCTCCGAAACCTACCGAACTGTAAAACAGGGCTATGAGAAAAAAAATTACAGGGAGTAATTCAGCGGGCATGCAGTCGGGTCAGGATTTTTTTCGAATTCATAGTTTCGGCAATGTAAGCCGATATTTCGAAAATTTAAATAAATGCGTCTATAATCAGTTGAAACAACGCTAAAAGCTTCTTACCATACCGAACGTATTCGACTGATATAAACTCACTAAAAATGTTGCTATGAAAACGACCACTCTATGTTTATCGCTGTTATTGTTGTTTTTGTTTGATGGGTACACGGTCAATGCTCAGGAAGCCGGCTGGGTTGTTGAAGCCGAAGAGATAGACCCGAATAACTATTTCGGGGTTACGGTTGCAAACGGAATGGTAGGCCTTGTTTCTTCGCCCGAGCCGCTAAAGGTTAGCGATACGGTATTGAACGGCGTCTATGATTTTTACGGACGCGGAAGAGTGTCCAATATTCTGCGGGGCTTTAATTTTGCAGGAATGAATCTTGATGTGGACGGTACCCGCATCAACAGCCGTAATATTTCCGGAATGACACAGCGGCTCAATATGAAGGAATCATGGATTGAAACCTCGTTCAATTATGAAGGAAAAGCGGAAATAACCTACAGAGTGCGTGCGCTACGTCATCTGCCTTTTACAAGTTTGATTGAAATGGAGATTCGCGCCCTTGAACCCATCACCGTAAAACCGGCAAGCGTTATTGAAGCACCGGATCACCTCAGGGATGTGCGCAATTTTTATTCGGTGATCGATCGTCCTCATGTGCAGATACCCTTGATGTCTTCGGTGGCCGAGAGCCCCACGGGAAAACATACGATTGCTGTTTCCAACAGTTTTCTGTTTGAAGAAAGCGAAATGCCGAAATACATTCATGAAGACTGGGACCATAACATGCATCTGGTTCATCATACTAAAACGCTTCAGGCCGGGGAAAGCTACCGCTTCACGATAGTCAGCTCTACGGTTTCCACGGCTCATTTTGAGGATCCGTTTGGTGCTGCGGAGCGCCTCAGTGTGTATGCCATGCTGGAAGGGCGCGACCGCCTGCTGATGCGCCATGAGCAGGAGTGGGAGAAGCTATGGGAAAGCGATATCATCATAGAAGGGAATCAGCAGGATCAGCTGGATGTTCGCATGGGGCTGTATCATCTTTATTCGTTCGTAAGGGAGGGCTCGCGCATGAGCCTGTCACCTATGGGATTATCCGGGCTGGGATATAACGGCCACGTATTCTGGGATACGGAAATCTGGATGTACCCACCACTGCTTTTAATGCAGCCGGAGCTGGCCCGTTCAATTATCGACTACCGTACCGATCGGCTTGAGCCGGCCCGGCAAAAGGCTTTCGCTCATGGCTATGACGGGGCCATGTTTCCGTGGGAATCCAACGATTCGGGACAGGAAGCCACGCCGGTATGGGCGTTAACAGGTCCGTTTCAGCATCATATAACCGCTGTGGTCGGTATCGCTTTCTGGAATTATTTCCAGCTTACCCGCGATCTTGACTGGCTGGAATCCGACGGGTTTCCCGTACTTGAGGCGGTAGCCGAATTCTGGGTGAGCCGGGTTGAAGAAAACGATTCGGGCGAATACGACATCATAAACGTAGTGGCGGCTGATGAACATGCCGAAAATGTGGATAATAATGCTTTTACCAACGCCACGGCCATCATCGCCCTTCGCTCGGCCGCTAAAGCCGCACGCGCCCTGAATCAGGAGCCGGATCCGCAGTGGGAACATATTGCTGATAATATTCCGATTCTGGAATTCCCGGACGGCACCACCCGGGAGCATGCTACCTACGAAGGGGAAATGATCAAACAGGCCGATGTGAACCTGCTAAGCTATCCGCTCGGGCTGATTGATGATCCGGAGCTGATGCGGAAAAACCTGGATTATTATAAGCAGCGCGTAGATCCTCAGGGACCGGCCATGACCCACAGCGTTTATTCGGTCATCAGCAGCAGGCTGGGCGATGCCGGGGAAGCATACACCTTATTTGATCAGGGCTTTCGGCCCAACAAACTGCCGCCGTTCGGAGTAATTGCGGAAACGGCAGGTGGCACAAATCCTTACTTTATTACCGGTGCGGGCGGCATGCTTCAGTCTGTTCTGGCCGGTTTCGGCGGAATAGAACTAACCGACAACGGCATCAGACAAGTCGAAACCGCATTACCGGCAAACTGGCGGTCCCTCACCATCACCGGGGTCGGCAAAGACGGGATTACCATCACCAAAACAAGATGATGAACTTCTGAATCGATTTATACTTGCGGAGGGTGGAACAGCCCTCCGCAGGTATAGGTGGATTTTATTTTTCCAGAATTCAGATAAAAACAAGCTCCAAATCGACGGGCCGGTCGATAAAAGCCGGAGAAATGATTCATTGGTTACAAATATAGAGTAGGTAAGACCCAACCATTCAGGTTTACTTTTGTGTACCACAAAAAACAGACTACTGTCTTTGCGTACCATATTGTTGTATATATGGGGCGCAAGACATCTTGTTAACCATAGATGGAACACAAATGAAGCCGAACGACCCGCAAGAACTGCTATTCCAAATGCAGGATGTATTTCGAAATACTCAGGCACCCGAAGAAATCTGTTTTGTGAAATGCTTCACTACACTTATGCGAGATGATAAAATCAAGACCCATACATCCGGATTTTCATTTTTTCCTGGACCTGAAAGATCAGGAATTAATTGAGCTGTTTAGTGATTTGCGCCGGTATATTCTGGAACTGCATCCCGACAGCAACGAGCTTCTGTATCATACACACGCCCTGACGGCCGTATTTTCCATTTCTGAAAAGCTGTCAGACGCATTCTGTATGCTGCCTGTTTACACAAATCATGTAAACCTGGGCTTTAACAAGGGCACCCTTTTAGAAGATCCGAACAATCTGTTAACAGGGACCGGAAAGCTAATAAGGCATATAGACGTAAAGAAGCCTGAAGACTACCGAAACCCCAAAGTAAAAGCATTGATTAAAGAGGCATACGACTTCGCCGTTCAAGACATGGACAAGCCCACTAAATCAAGCGGCAAGACTATCTCGAAAATCAAGAAAAAATAGATGGGCTTTTATAGAACAGCGGATTACCTAAAGAGCCTTGGTGAAAAGAAGCCATGAGCTTACGCCCGTTCTGTTCATATTTGATTCCGGCATGACAGGGAAGCGATAGATAGTTGAGAAGCAGATAGTTTGTTCTTTTCTAAAAGCGGCTTTGGAGTAGTTGTGTTTTATGTCCCGTTCCATAAACTCGGGGGCCTGGATGGTATAAACGGGAGCATTCATATCTGCAATAAGTATGATTCCGGCATTTTTTTACCTAAGTCGAATAAGTTCCAGATCTGTTCCCCGGATTACTCCGTATAAAATGGCTCATGGTCGGGGTGGTGTTCCTTGAATTCGTACGTTAGTGTGCGGCTCAGGCCTTCTTCAATCGTAAAAGGAGGCACAAAGCCGGTCTCGGTTATAGAGGTGTCAAACTGTGTGGTAGCACAGAATTTCTTTATACGGATGCTGCTTATCGGAAAGGTTTTCCCCGTAATCAGAGAAAGCACATCATAAAACAAGCCTACGGCATAGCCGGCCGCGTACGGAATGCGAAGATTGTTTTTGGGGCTGATATTCAGTTCGGTCCGTACCCTGGAAACCAGGGTTTCCATATCCATATCGGGCTTATCTACAAAATTATAGAGATAATATCCCGGGGAAAAGTTATCGGCCGCAAAATCAAGAAATGCCGCCACATTCTCCACATACGCCATAGACTTTTTGTTTTTCCCACTGCCAACCATATAAAATTTCCCGGAAGCGATATACTCCAACAGATTATAGACATTGCCCCTGTTCTGCTTGCCGAAGACTACGGTAGGACGGATAACAACAAGGGTCCGGTTTTCCGGGTCTTCTTCATACCAGCTGCGGTAAATCTTTTCAGCGGCCCACTTGGTGCGGCCGTAATCGTTAAAGTAGTTGATCTTTCCGGCTTCACCAGTATTGGGTGGGGCAAATCCGTACACTGCAACAGAGCTGGTAAAGATGATTGTTTTGCAGTTTCGCACCCTGGCAGCATTACACACATGGCGCGCGCCGTCCACATTGTTTTCGTCGTAAAGAGACCTTGGTCTAACATCGTCGCGGTGTACTGCGGCCAAATTCACGATAACCGAGCCTTCGGAGATGAGATGTGTGAAGGTATCAGGATAGCGAATATCTGCTTGCAGGGTCTTTTCGGGCCAAACCCGGCTTTCAACCCGGTCGATGATGATAAAATCTTTACCCGCCTGATTCAGTTTGTTTGCAAGGTTGGTGCCAATAAAACCGGATCCACCGATTACCGTAATCATTTATAAGAAAGCTGAATCATGTAAGAAAAGTCCTTAATTCTCTTCAAACTGCGAAAATATTTATATCCCCTGTGTGATGCAACTTATCTCTTCTTCTGATGCAGATTTTGCCGGTTAAAGTCGTTATTTTCTTATTCGCATTTTTTTACCAAAATAAGCAGCACGCCGGAACCCGTCCGGTATTTTTTTGCCCGACACCCTTATTTCACATATCAATTCATACCTGGTCAGTAGTTCGCTGCATGCAGAGCTGTTGAACGAACTGAGCAATTACGATGCGGTTCAGGATGTTTTTGTTCCGGCAGGCCGTACCGCTCACATCGGGATGAAAGCCCCTGCTCCACATCCGAACGTGAGGGTTACCTATGAAAAATGCTTTAATACCGCCGACAAAGTGTTGTGGCCGAATAAAATCAGAAAGATCCGGAATGCCTATTCACGGCATTCTGAAAATAGCCTGCCTAAACTGGTTCACGCACATTCGCTGATGGTAAATGGATTGGTGGCCCTGCTGAATTTTCGCAAGCGTAATATCCCCTATATAGTAAGCGTACGCTATACGGATGTGCATGTGTTTATGAAGAAATCGGCCATTTTCCGAAAGTTAGGATTTGCTATTCTCGAACGGGCTCAGCAGATTTTGTTTCTCTCCCCGGCTTATCTGAACTATCACATGCCCTCACTATTCACCGAAGCTCAATGCAATATTATCCGCAAAAAAAGCCACGTGATTCCCAACGGCATACATTTATTCTGGCTCGAAAACAAAAATGCTCAGGCAGGGCAAAAACCTGTACAGGATACCCGCAAGGTTCTGTTTGCGGGCACGTTGACGAAACGAAAAAACCCCATAGCGGTGCTAAATGCTTGCGATCTTCTCAACAATCGCGGCATTGCTACCGAACTGCATTTAGTGGGTGAAGGCCCGCTTCGGAGTACCCTTGAAAAGCAGGCCGGCCCAACCCCGGTGAAGCTGCACGGCTTTATATCTGATAAAGAAGAGATCAAACAGCTGTATCGTCAATCCGATGTGCTGGTGGTTCCCAGCTTCCGGGAAACCTTCGGATTGGTCTATGCCGAAGCGCTCTCACAGGGACTACCGGTGATCTATTCCCGGAACGAAGGTTTTGACGGGTTTTTTCCGGACGGCCATGTGGGCTACAGTGTTGATCCCGGGAACATCGAGGACATTGCAGATCGAATCCATGACTGCTTGATAGAACATACCGATATAGCCGTCAGAGCCGTTCAAGAGTCAGCCCGTTTTAGTTGGGAGCAGATTGGTTCTCAGATTGCAGGCTGTTACGGCATCCAACGCCATCACCATGAAACTATCAGATGAGAAACACTAACGCACCTTTGCGGATACTCTTTATCACCGATAATTACCCGCCTGAGGTGAATGCACCGGCTACGCGTACAATTGAGCACTGCCGGGCTTGGGCCGATGAAGGTGCCGATGTTACCGTAATAACCTGCGCCCCAAATTTCCCGCAAGGCAGGGTGTATGAGGGATATAAAAATCGGCTGTTTAGCCGCGAAGATCACGACGGCATTACAGTGATCAGGGTTTGGTCATTTATTACCGCAAACGAGGGGTTCGTGAGGCGAACTCTTGATTATATGAGCTTTGCGTTCAGTGCCTTTTGGGCCTGTTTGTTCCGTAAAGCAGATATAATCGTGGCTACTTCTCCTCAGTTTTTCACAACATGGTCGGCCGCCTGGCTTTCTTTTCTGAAGCGCACTCCATGGGTTTTCGAGCTGCGCGATCTCTGGCCGGAATCGATCAAATCCGTTGGCGCCCTCAACGAAGGCTTCACTTACCGCATGCTCGAAAGTACCGAGCTTTTTCTCTACCGCAATGCGAATCACGTAATTCCAAACACCGAAGCTTTTAAAGAAAACCTGATCTCCCGGGGTATCCGTCCCGAAAATATCACAGTTGTGCCTAACGGAGCCAATCTGGAAATGTTCGCACCCTGTGAACCCAATCCGGAACTTATGAAGAAGCTTGGAGTTGAAGGTAAATTTGTATTCGGATACATCGGCACGCATGGCATGGCTCATGCGCTCGATTTTGTTATTCGCGCCATAGCCGAACTCAACCGTCCGGACTTGTTCTTTCTTTTTGTGGGAGACGGTGCCGAAAAAATGAATGTTAAAAACCTGGCCGAGTCATTAAACCTCACAAACATCAAATTTCTGGATCCCGTCCCTAAAACCTCTATGCCCAACTATCTTTCAGTTATAGATGTTTCCATGGCACCTCTGAGAAATAGCGACACGTTTAAAACGGTGATTCCATCCAAAATTTTTGAGGCCGCAGCTATGGGGAAACCCGTACTGCTGGGCGTTGACGGTCAGGCTCGCAGCATTGTGGAATCTTTCAACTCGGGACTCTATTTTGAGCCGGAAAACACTTCTGATTTCATGAAACAAGTAAATCGGTTATCTACTGACAAGGAATGCTATCAAGAACTCGTTGAAGGATCGCTCGCTCTGGCCGCTGCTTACAACCGAAAGGCGTTTGCTCACCGAATGCTTCAGGTGCTGAAACAAACCGCCGGTAAATCCGACTGACCCCGAACCTATGTACTCTTTCTAAATGCCACTTCGTTATTACGCTTTATTTCTCATTTGTGCTTTACCTTTGCTTTTTGGTACCGGCCCGAAAGCAAACGCTCAGTTTATCTTTGATCCCCAGCCACTTCAAACCCGAGCAGAATTTGCAACTATATCCGGAACGCCAGAGCTTCCCTTCTGGCTTTACGCAAATCAGTACGGGCAGACCGAGCCGGGGTCTTCGATGAATGCGCTTACCATTGTGTCCGCCCACAAGCGCCTTACCGCTCCTGAAAGCTCCGTTGGGCTTCATCTGGGAAGCACAGTGGTTACAAGAATTTCGGATACGAATAATTCTCTTCACTACCGGCAGCTTTATGGCGGAATCGAAATCGGATTCATGCAGCTTCAGGCCGGGCGGTTCCATTCCGATATGGAGGCGCAGTTTCCCGATATCACGGTCGGCTCTATGATGGTGAGCCGCAATGCCACTCCGCACCCCCGCTATATGCTTTCCACACGCGGCTTTGTAGATGTGCCGTTCACCAGCGGATTCCTCCAGTTTAGGGGAACCTTTTCCGACGGAGTACTTGAACGCGACCGGGTGGTTGAAAGACCTTTTGTTCATCAAAAAACGGGTCACTTTAAGTTCAACTACCGAAATGTGGAGCTGATTGCCGGCCTCATCCATAACGTAATCTGGGCGGGCACCGACGACGAGCGCGGTCGGCTTCCGCAGAGTTTCAGCGATTACCTGAAAGTGGTATTTCCACGTCCGGCCGACGACGGCTCCTCGGCGTCCATCCCGGAACAGGAGAACCGGCTCGGGAATGCAGTGGCCGCCTACGACGGGGCTCTGATCATAACAACTTCTGCCGCCGAGGTAGTTGCCTACCGGCAGATTTATCTTGAGGATACGGTTTCAGCACGAACTCTCCGAAGCTACATGGACGGTCTCTATGGACTCGGGCTACGCAACATCAGCTTTTCGGGGCTTATCGACGACATTGTGCTTGAACATGTAAACACCGTACGCCAGGATGCACAAGGTGACAACCCCAGAGGCAGGGCTAACTATTACAACCACTACAACTATGAGTCCGGCTGGAGTTACGAAGGCAACGTGATAGGCAACCCCCTACTCACCTACGACCGCGATCTCGGCCGTGTACGCAATAATATGGTGGTTGCCTGGCACCTCGGTTTGGCCGGAAACCCTACCGACACGTTTTCCTACCAGGTTATGGGAACGTACTCCAGAAACTACGGTACCTGCCGGGACGATATCGTGCAGCGAGGCTCCTGCTGGATCAATTCCATCCGCCCTCCGGCCCCTGATCTGGAAACGACATCAAGGAGTGAAATTCGTCAGGATCAGTATTCTTTTCGTTTTACCGGTTCCTGGTTGTTCAATCCTGAATACCAGGCTTCCCTAAATGCATCCCTGGCGATGGATGCAGGTGAGTACTTCGGAACACGCTACGGCTTCATGCTTGGGGTGAGCATCCGCGATTTCTACCAGCTCTTCCGTTGATGCTTTCCGTCCGGTTTCTGCTATCTTCATGTACAAACCGAAAACCGTAAAGAGGGGGGATTTTGATGCAGAAACGTATAAATCGACATATGATACGGTGGAAAGCAAACCGGAGCATGATTGAGTGAAACTGCTCCATACCATAAAAAACTCCGACTTTCTAAGAAACATCGGGAAAATGATGTCTGGGACCGGCTTTGCACATCTGCTCGGGATTGCGGTTTATCCGGTTCTCACCCGCATTTACACTCCTGATGAAATCGGGCTTTTTGCTACCTATATTGCTTTTTTTTCCATCTACGCCGCCGTTGCCACTCTCCGCTACGAATACGCAACGCTCATTCCCCGTTCAGAACACGCAGCCAATAATATCACCTTTCTGGCCGGATTCATTCTGCTCTGTTCCTCATTATTGCTGATGCTCTTGCTGCTCCTTTTCGGGGATTTTTTTGTATCGTCTCTGAACATGCAGAAACTGGGCGGACTAATCTATTTGCTGCCCGCTACCGTTTTCTGTTACAGCGCTTTCATGATTATGACGTTTAGTATGAACCGGCACAAAGCATACGGGGGCATCGCGACCGGAAAAATCACAGCTTCTTCAAGTATCGCGACATTCCAAATCGGGCTGGGGTTGCTTCAGCTCAGGGAAGCAGGTCTTATTTTGGGTAAAGTAGCGGGGGACTCCGCAGGGCTTATCTGGATTCTCTGGAGGCGCGCCAAACTTTCGGCTTCGGTCCGGGCTGGTGTTACACCGCACAGAATGATGGCCATGGCCCGGCGATACCGAAACTTCCCAAAATTCAACGCGCCTCATGCACTTACAACTACCGTTTCCAATAATTTCCCGGTACTGCTTTTCAACACCTTCATCGGGGAAGCCGTAGCTGGTTTTTATGCGATTGCACACAAAATTTGCTACTCCCCGGTTCAGGTGATAGGTCAGGCTACCTATCAGGTTTTTGGCCGGCGTGTAGCAGAAAAATATGGCGAGAAAGAGGCCATTATCCCTTTTTTCAAAAGTACGCTACTCCTGCTGGCCGGGGTTGGATTCCTTCCCTTCCTTGTCTTGTTTATAATCAGTCCGATGCTGTTTGCGTGGCTACTTGGTCCCGGATGGGAAATGACGGGCGAATTTGTTCAAATCCTCACCCCCTTTATCTTCCTGGTTTTTGTGGTATCGCCGTTCCATTTTATACCACTTATGCTTGATCGACAGCGCAAAGCCTTTGTGATTGATGTTTTGTATCTGCTTGTTCGGCTGGCTGCGCTCGGAACCGGAATCTGGTACGGCAGTGCCATGCTGGCGGTATTGCTTTATGCGTTGGCCGGCATTATGTTTAACCTCTACATGATCGGCTGGATTTACACCTTGGTTAAGCGAGCTGAAGAAAAATACCTTCAGAGCGGATAGGTTCACAAAACTTCAAGATACTTCAAAAGGTAAACACCCGAATTCCAGCACTTCGATTCACTCGTCGTTACAAATACTATCCAGAATTTCCACAATCCTTTCAGCAGCTTTACCGTCCCATTTTTCCGGTATGCAGCCTTTTTTCCAGTTCCCGGCAAAGAGCTTGTCAAGGGCCGGGCGTATAGCATTCGGCCGGATTCCCAGCAGCTCATTGGTTCCCAGTATGCATGTTTCCGGCCGTTCTGTGGTCGTGCGGAGAGTCATGCACGGAATGCCCATCACTGTGGTTTCTTCGGTGATACCACCGGAATCGGTAATCACAGCTTTAGACCGCTCCACCAGATAGTTAAATTCGAGGTAGCCCAACGGTTCAGCCATGAAAAGACGCTCATGAGATATACCGATCTTCTTTAGCATGCGAGCCGTACGGGGATGCACAGGAAAAATGAGCGGCACATCCCGGGAATGCATAATGATTTCATCCATTAGCGCAATAAGCGTTTCTTCCTGATCAACGTTAGACGGGCGGTGTAGGGTGATGACGATATAGTTTTGGTCACTCAGGCCTAATTCATCCCAAAATGGTGGTTTTTTGAAGTTTGGCCGATGCTTTAACAGTGTATCAATCATCGTATTCCCAACGAAATAAATACGATCTTCATCCACTCCGCTGTCCTTCAGGTTTCGATTGGCCGTTTCCGAAGTCGTAAAAAAATAGTTGGTAATGCTGTCTGTAACCAGACGATTTATCTCCTCCGGCATCGTCCAGTCACCCGACCGTATGCCTGCTTCCACATGACCAACGGGGATGTGGAGCTTCTGGGCCGTCACAGAACAGGCCATTGTGGAAGTTACATCTCCCACTACCAAACATAAACCGGAAGGCTGTTCAATAAGAAGCTTTTCATAGCGGGTCATAATGATGGCCGTTTGCTCAGCCTGGGTGCCGCCCCCCGCGCCGAGGTTCACATCCGGCTCCGGCATGCCCAGCTGCTCAAAAAATCTGCCACTCATGTTTTTGTCATAATGCTGTCCCGTATGGACCAGCCGGAATTTAAGCTTGCTCCCCTGCTTCTGCCTGGATTTGATGGCCTCGATAACCGGAGCAATTTTCATAAAGTTGGGTCGGGCACCGGCTATGATATCAATCAGCATTTATCTTTAATTAGGTATAAAAAAGAACATGTCATTGTCATGACGGATCAAAGCCTCTGTACAGCTACATAGGCCGTTATCACACTGGCGATAGCGCCGATACCCGTAAATATCAGCTGTATATTCCGGTTTCGTATCTCGCGGCGCTGAAACTCGGCAAGGCGCTGAGATTCAACAGATTCATAGGGAGTGCGGTCCACAAATACAAGATCACCTGACTCGATACTTGTTTCATGAGGGCGCATCCAGGCGTTGGACCCTGCTTTGATAACAAATACACGCTGGGTTTCTGCAGCAATGGCATATCCCCCGGCCTGATCAATATAATCTTCTGCATTAAAAGCCGGATCATAGGTAAAGTATCCGGAATTCATCACCTGACCGAAAACGAAAATGCTATGCTGGTCTTTGGGAATGTGAAGCCTGTCGTTATCATAAATCCGTACACGATCGAGCTGATCCGGGTCGTTCAGATCGATAAAAACATGGTTCTGGCCGAGAGAATCCTCAAGAGCCAGATATTCAAAACCTTCCAAAACCTGGTCGGAAGTACGACGGATGCGCAGCCGGTCGTAGGCGTGGGTCTCGCGTCCGAATCGAAGCTGATCTTGCGGGCCGCGATGGCGCGTAAGGCGGGCAGCGTTGGGCTGTGCCACATCGGTAATGCCTCCGGCAAACTCAAGAAGTTCACGAGCCGTGGTTACTCCGTGTTCAACCGGAAAAATCCCCGGTGAGACTGCTTCACCGGATACTTCGGCCGAAAAACTGAAGCGTAAATCGCGGTCATAACCCACCACTATCCGGTCGTTTGGCTGGAGCTCGAATTGCGTGTAATCTTCCACAGGAACCTGCTGAATACCATCAAAACTGTAACGAAAAACTCTTATATCCAGAGTGTCGGCGTCGAAACTGAAACCACCCGCTATTTCAAGAAGTCGCTCGATGGTGTCGTCGGGGCGGTATTCGGTTTTGAGCGGACTCATCACCGAGCCCGAGATGGAAATCTGAGGAGCATAGGCTTTCTTCTCGTAAATGTAGATTACATCCCCGTGCTGGATTACCGGATTACGGGACTTGTCCCCACCGACCACATAGCCGACGAGATCGCCGAGTATTTCCGAACCGTCTTCCCGCACCATGCGGATATTCCTGAAGCTGTATTTGCCGTCCACTAAAAAATCACGCGTAAGGTTAGGCATCTCTACCTGCTGAGGACGGGCAATGCGGCTTCTGTTTAACAGTTCCTGTTCGACATCACCGGAGGTCATATCGGCATCAGAAAACGCCTGAAGCACGGCCTTGTCAAGACGGGTGTGGGCGGGGATGAAATAAGAACCCGGATTCGGCACATCGCCGGCAATGTGGACGTTTACATTACGGGGCCGTTCAAGAATCAGCGCAGATTCGGTTTCCCTGAACGAGGTCTCCACCAACTCAGACAACCTTCCTGAGGCCGTGGTTATGGAAACGCGGTTCACATCTACCGAGCCTACATTCGGGATGGTGATTTTCCCCTGAGAATTAACAATCAGTCCGCGAAAAGTTCCCGTCATATTCCCTTCAAGAACAATGGTAACCATATCGCCGGGTCCGAGGATGTAGGTATCGGGATCAATGCTTTCTCCGGAGGCAAGCCCGGTCATGGCCATGTTAATCCCGAGCTGATCCAGAAAATAGAAGCTTCCGCCTGCACCGGTTACATCAATGCTGCCGGTTTCTATAGGGCGGACTTGTGAGGCGCGGCGCTGATCGTCGTCCATGCGTATCTGCTGGCCGGTAGCAGTTTCGAAGCACATCAGCAGCATCAGAAACAGAGTACTGAACCCTGTAATGGTAATTCGGGCTGTCAATTTCAATGGTTTAAGGAGAATGAGAAAGTATAAAAATGTCTTAAAAAAACAGATTCCAAAGATACGTATTCAGCACTTCCATTCAAAAGTTGGTGAAGCGCATCGGTATCATGACTTAACTACAAAATCCGAAAGATGTTCTGCTAATTTTTCAGACAGCTTCTCACGGTTATATCTCTCGAGAATAAATGCACGGCTGTTTTGGCGTAAAGTTTCCAGCTCCTCAGGGTGTGATTTCAGCCGTTTTACGCACTGTGCCAGCCCCTCATAGTCGCCGGGAGCAAGGGTGACGGCCGCCCCGCTCCGGTCGCCGGTTTCCTGAATCGTACCCCGCCCGAGGTTGATCACCGGCACCTCACAGGCCAGATATTCATAAAACTTCACATTAATTATCGACTCAAACGTCTTTACGTTGCGGATCGGATTCAGGCCCACATCAAACGTGTTGATGTAATCCGGGATTTGCTCATAGGGTTTCAATCCAAGCCATTTCACATTTCCGGGTTTGTACTGATTGAGCAGGATTTCCAGTTTTTCCGCCTGACTCCCGTCTCCGATAATCATGAACTCGATCTTCGGATCCTCGCTGCATGCGGAGGCGGCCCGAATTACAGGTTCAAAATCATGAATAACACCGATGGAGCCGACATAGCCCACCCGGAAAACTCCTTCCGCTTTTTCGATACCGTGAATCTCCGGAAGCCTCGCGGCAGCTTCCTTACTTGAGCGCGGAAAGAAAACGGCCGGGTCCACGCCGTTGTGCACCACATGCACCGGACCGGCGGGGTTGTGCTCACCGATGTAATCAGCAGCGGCCTGAGTTACCGCAACAACCATTCCCGCTGAGCGGTACAGGCGGTTTTCGATAAATTTCAGGCTGCGGTAAATCAGGGAGCCGGTATGCACCGAATCCGAACCCAGCATGGCATCAGGCCAGAGGTCGCGCACTTCAAAGACCCAGGGTATTCCGGTGAGGCGTGAAAATACAGCAGCGGTAATAGCCCCCGAAAGCGGCGGACTCGACACATAAATAACATCGTAATCTTTCGGATAAGAAAGCACGAACCAAAGGCTGGACAGCATGAAACTCCCAAAGAGCCTTAGCTGCTGGAAACGGCTTTTCCTTTGGGATGCGGACACTTTCACCTGATGTATCGTCAAGTTCCCGTCCCTGATGGTATGCAGCCATTTGCCTCTGTATTCCTCAGGAATCTTGCCTGTCGGATAGTTCGGAAACTCGCATACTACATCAACCTGCCGGCCGGAAGATGCCAGGTAGGTGGTAATAGCCTGCGCTCGTACCGGCCCCGCGCCAATTTCGGGAGGGTAGTATTGCGATATGTAGAGTATCTTCATTAAAATTAAAAACGGAAGAGGTTACCGCCCGTCCTGAAACTTTTAAAAAAATCAATACCGGCAAAACACGGTCCGGTACAAAAAAATGCGAAGCATATTCTGCGAAAACCCCGAAGATAAGAAGTTTTATGTTCCTGTCGGCACTGATGTTGAAAGCCTTTTCGGCTCTTTTCCGGCAAAAGAGTACTTTTTTCTTCCGCACCCGTAATTGCGAAACCGTAACCCCTGCTTCATGTTTACTCTAATCCGGCCAGTCCGTATATTAACATAATTCATATTACAATATAAAGCTTCGAAATGAAAATCTGCCTGATTGTAAACTCTCAGATTCCGCAACGGATCGGCACTGTGCGGCAAATTACTGATTTTCTTATTCAACACAGGCAGGAAGTTTATGTAAACCCGCATATAGCCCGTCAGTTGAGCCTGCCCGAAAGCCCACATTACCACATAATGGAAAGTGAGCGATCCTGCGCAGAAGTCTGCGAAATTGTAATTGCCGTGGGTGGAGACGGCACCATGCTTCATACAGCTATGCTTATCGGCGAGCTTGAAAAACCGGTATTGGGCATCAACGTAGGAAAACTCGGCTTTTTGGCCGACACGCAAACCACCGAAATGGATGAGGCGCTTACCCGCATAATCAACGGTGATTGGCATACCGAAAAGAGATTTGTGCTTCAGGCCCGGCTACAGGACAGGACTGAATTTGCGCTTAACGAGTTTCTTTTTTCAAAAGGATCAGGCGTTTCCATGATTACTCTTGAGGTATTCTGCGACGGGCAGAAGGTTAACAAATACTGGGCTGACGGACTTATCGTTGCCACCCCGACCGGATCCACGGCTTATAACCTATCGGCCGGGGGCCCTATCATGCTACCCGAAACCAACGTGATGGTGATCACCCCGGTTTGCCCGCATACCCTCACCACACGCCCTATTGTTCTGCCGGCAAATCGTCGCATCAGAGTTGCGGCCACATCGGCAAAACAAGAGATTTTATTTTCGAATGACGGCAAAATTTGTAACATTAATGATGATATTCCCCTTGATGTGGAAATCAGTAAAGGCGGGTATCATATTAATCTCATTAAACTTCCCGGAAAGAACTATTTTGAAACTCTTCGGACCAAGCTCATGTGGGGCAAAGACCTTCGTGAGTAATCCGGCCGAATACCTGCACAAACATGCTGAATTTAATTTCACAGTTTCAGACCGGAAATACCTGCGGCACGGCACGTCCGGGTCTGCCGTATTCTTGTATCAACCAAACAGGCACCAATGGCCTGCAACCTCCAATTATTAAACTTTAACCCGATAATATTATGAAGATCACCGTAGTAGGCGCCGGCGGAAATGTCGGCTCAACCACCGCACTTACCATTGCACAACGCGATTTCGCAAAGCAGGTTATAGCCATCGACCTCGTAAAAAAAGACGGCGACAAAACCTTTTACCCCTCCAAAGGCCGCGCGCTCGATCAGTGGCAGACGTCTCCGATCCACGGGTTCGATACCCGCCTGAAGGGCAGCAGCGACTATGAAGATACCCGCGATTCCGATATCTGTATTATCACGGCCGGTGTTCCCCGCCGCCCCGGTATGAGCCGGGACGATTTGCTGAGCATTAATGCCAATATTGTGAAATCGGTTACCGAGCAGCTTGTTGAAAAATCCCCGAATACCATCATTATCGTGGTATCGAATCCGCTCGATATCATGACCTATGTAGCCTGGAAAGCTTCCGGATTACCTTCCGAGCGCGTTATGGGCATGGCCGGCATTCTGGATACGGCCCGTTACAGTGCCTTTCTGGCTGAAGAGCTTGAGGTATCTCCCAAAGATATTCAGGCGCAGATTCTCGGCGGCCACGGCGACACCATGGTTCCGCTTCCGCGCTATACCACCGTTGCCGGTATTCCGATAACCCAGCTCATTTCCAAAGAGAAGCTCAACGCCATTATCGAACGCGCCAAAGTCGGCGGCGGCGAGTTGGTCGGGCTTATGGGCACCTCGGCCTGGTACGCACCGGGAGCCGCAGCGGCACAGATGGCTGAAGCGATCGCCCTTGATCAAAACCGGATTTTCCCGTGTTCGGCCTGGCTGACCGGGCAGTTCGGCGTGAAAGACCTCTATATCGGCGTACCCGTTAAACTGGGTGCCGGCGGTATCAAGGAAATCATTGAAATCGAGCTGAATGAAGACGAACAAAAACTTATGGACGGCTCGGCCGAAGCCGTAAGAACCGCCTTCAACGACCTCGAACGGATTTTAAACGAATCCTGACAAACCGGACACTGCGTCCGAACGTAATCTGGAAAATATTATCAGGGTGATGTGCTTCCGGGTGCATCGCCCTTTTTCATTTTTCAGAGTTCATTTTTCAGTTTCAGGGTTGCGGATAAAAAGATTGGTGAGAATTAATCAAATCCAAGGGTAATCCACAGAAGTCCTTGAAAATCTGTATCCCTAACAGAATTGGAGATTTCTCCGTATGCGCCGGATTGAGTCCGGAACCGACTCTCAACTCCCATACGGCGCGTAGCCGAAAAGGCCCGATTTTGGGTCTGGGTGGTAAATCTTACCCATTCATTTTGAATTATGCATTCTTCATTTTGAATTCTACTTCACCTACACCTTTCCGAAATTTTTCTATTTTCAACTAAACGAATACCAAACCCGGAACCTGACTACTTCAATCATGAAATCCGTAAAGTTCTGCTCAATCCTCTCCCTGCTGTCGATACTTTTCTTATTCTTGTTTTTTGCCGGCTGCGATGCCCCTGATGAACGTGAAATTAAAGATCCGCCGGAGCTGCTTGTCCCCCGGGCTGTGGATTTGCAGGGTGAGCCGGTGTTCGATCAGAACCGTATCTATGCTGAAGATTACAGTAATGCACTCCATGCGGTCTTCATGGTGGCTGGAAATTCCCGAGAAAGCGAAATGGGAAACGCCGCGTACAGCGACAGTCAGTCAGGTGAGATGGAAACACGCGCCCGGCAGTGGCTGGAGATGGTGGATGTAATCAATCAGTATTTTAACAGCAGCGGACGCATTACTTCCTGGTACGAAGAAACCGAAAACGGCTATGTGGGCAGTGGCAGCGCAGATTTATCGATCTACCCGCATCTGGTATATGCCTATCACATGCATCACCGGGGCAGCCGCTTTGAGGAGTACGGCCTGGCCGACGACATCGTTATGCGCCCCCTCAGCTATATCGTTTCGCCCGGCAGGTACCTGCTGGAAAATCATTACCGGGACGGCATGTTTTTTCATGATGGCGGTAAGGTAGATGCCGAAAGTATGAGCTACGGCCTCGGCGGCATACATGGGCATATTTATGCCTGGGTGTCCTGGTCCAAACCCGACGGAGCGGAAGATATGGGCATGGTAGATGAAGACCGGCTGATCGCCTGGATGGGTTACAGCAAAGAAGATCTGGCCGGGATCGCTCTTGAAGTAAGCACCGTTCTCGATAACGCCTGGGATGAGAGTCGGGAAATTTATGACTTCAGCGGGGAAGCCTGGGCAACCGGCCTGATGCCTTCTTCCACCGTTCTGCACATCGCCACAGCCGAAGACGGCACCGTTTGGAGAACCGACGCCCTCGGCGCGATGATCCGGGGACATAAAGCACTGTACGAAGCCCTGCACATCTTCGGAGACGGCCCTGAATATACCGAAGCCGCCCGGCAGCTGTTCGACCGTTCCGTGAGGCTGTATGAGCAAACCGCCGACCTCGCCCGCCCGTGGGGACTGCCCGAAACCATCCGCTTTACCACCGACGGAGCCGAAGCCGCTACAGACCGTGTGGACGTGTATCATAGCTGGCAGTATATGAACCATATCGGAGGCGGATTTGCCTGGGACCGGGAGCGTGAAGGCACGGCCCGTTTAATCACCAACGAACAGCCCGATCTGCTTCAGGACTTCGGCAACCTTTGTGATTTGCTGCTTCAGGGCGCTCTTGATCATCAGATGAAGGACGGGCGCCTGGTCACCACCCTCAACTATGAAGACGGAAGCATCGAAAACGACGCAACATCCATATCGGCTTCCGGGATGTTCATCACTGCGGCCGGCAATCTTTACCGCAAAGGAAGCGCCTTCGAGCGGGCCTCCGACTGGGAAAACGTACCGGAAGAAGTCCGTGAACGCAGCCGCCTGCTTTACGACTCCATGATCTCCCACCTCGAACTGATCGATTCCGCAATGCGATAAGGAAGTTAATTCAGAATGCAGAATTCAAGAATTCAGAATGTTTGAGGGAAGAATACAGATAGAACAATGATGACGCAAATTTGGCTGTTTATTTTTGCTTAGGACGTAGCCAGACCTCTATAAGATTCTGAACCACTGGTGTCCGGTTAAAACCATCGAAAATGCCGAATAGACTTTTTTTGCCGGTATCTTTTTAGTAAACCTATATCAAACCCCCATTGGCTTTGATGTAGTCTTGTAATTCCGATGTCGAAATAACCTTCTTTTACCTTTTGTGCGGACCAAGTTTCAGATTACAGTATCAGTGAACAGTATCAGTTGTAAATCATTAGTAATATGCAATTTATCCAGAGA
>PXDL01000528.1 GCA_003566395.1 Balneolia bacterium
AGAAACTGCATGACGGCATCAAGGTAAGGTTTGGCCGCTTGCGTCCAGTCGGTACCTGAATCGAGGTGGGGAACCGGCGACAACACGTAAAACGACTCGCAGCCTTCAGGCGCGATGGAGTCGTCGGTGATGGTAGGCATGTGCAGGTAAAGAGAGAAGTCTTCAGCCAGAGTTTTATCATGGAAAATATCCTTCAGCAGAGCCTTGTAACGCTCGCCGAGGATGATGTTATGATGCTTCAGATTGGTATCCGTATAGCGCTTCTTGGTCCCGAAATAGATCACAAAAAGTGACATGCTGTAGTGCATGCGGTCGAGTTTGCGGTTGGTGTATTTCCGGCGATGTTTTTCGCTGATAAGGTTGCGGTAGGTGAACGGCACGTCGGCGTTGGAAACAACCGCATCCGCTTGATGAACGCTGCCGTCTTTAAGCCTGATCCCGCTCGCGCGCCTGTTTTCGATAAGGATTTCATCCACTTCGGCACCGAGGTGAAGCTTGCCGCCGAGTTCCTCTATAAGCTGAACCAGCGCGTTGACGATAGCCCCGGTTCCACCCATGGCGTAATGTACGCCCCATTCACGCTCCAGATAGTGAATCATGGCGTAAATGGAGGTGGTATCGAACGGGTTTCCGCCGACCAGAAGCGGATGAAAGGAAAAACAGCGTCTCAGGAAATCATCTTTAATAAACTGAGAAACATATTTATAGACGCTTTTGTACGACTGCAGCTTGATCAAATCCGGGGCTACTTTCAGCATGTCGGTGAATTTCAAAAACGGCACGTCGGCCAGCTCGGTAAACCCTTTATCAAAAATAGCTTTGGTGGTGGACAAAAAGTCGAGATAGCCCTGTTTGTCGGCTTCGTTCCAGTTGCCGATCTGCTCCAGCGTGAAGGTTTCATCGTTGTTATAATCAAAATGACGCCCTTCGTGGTTAAAGATGCGGTAGAAAGGTGCGCAGGGTACAAAAGTGATGTAGTCCTCGCGCTTGCGACCGGCCGCGGCAAAGAGATCATCAAACATAAACGGAGCGGTAATGACGGTGGGCCCTCCGTCGAATTTAAAACCGTTGATTTCATACACGTAGGCACGTCCTCCGGGCTTGTCTCTTTTTTCGAACATTTCGACATCAAAACCGCGGGTCAGCAGCCTTACGGCCGCACCGAGTGCACCGAATCCGCTTCCAATAATTACAACCTTCTTGCTCATCAAACCTAAGTTAACGTGAAAATAAATTCCGGGAAGCTCTCCCGGGAGGACAGAAAATACGCATATTGAACCAATGCCACGGCGGTAAACGTTCAGCCGGTTCGCATCGGTGAAGATGAAAACAGTTGCTTGTTGGCGGGCGAATTCACATTTTTCCAAATCAATGCCCGGCCGGTTTGTTGTGGCTTTTTCACCCTGATTCGACCCATATCCTTTCACTATGAAATTCAACCATATACTGCTGTCAGTTACCGAACGGACAGGAATCATCAGCCTGAACCGCCCTGAAAAACGTAATGCCCTGAACCCGGCCCTGGTCGGGGAATTAAAGGAGGCGTTCACCTACTGTTTCAAGAGTGATGAAGTTAAGGTGGTAAAACTAAGGGGCGAAGGCGAAACTTTTTGTGCCGGTGCAGACCTGTCGGTAATTCAGGCGCTCAGAGATGCCGATTATGAAGAAAACCTGGAAGATTCCCGCCATCTTGCCGGCTTGTTCCGCATCATTCATGAAGGAGAGAAACCGGTCGTGGCCGCCGTGCACGGTCATGCCATTGCCGGGGGCTGCGGACTTGCCACAATATGCGATATCGTGATTGCTTCGGAACCGGCCAAATTCGGCTATACGGAAACGCGTATCGGGTTTGTGCCCGCCATCGTGGCCCGCTTTCTCATCCGCAAAACCGGAGAGACCCACGCCCGTGATTTGTTGCTGAGCGGACGACTCATAAGCGCCCGGGAAGCCGCGCGGATCGGACTGGTTACCGAAGTGGTGAGTCCTGATGAATTTAACAGCCGCGTAAATGAGCGCGTGAAAGATCTTGTCACTAAATCCAGCGGACAAGCTATGGCGGCCACCAAGCGGCTGATCAACACGGCGGGGGATTTATCCTTCGATGAAGCCCTGGAGCAGGCCGTCGAAATCAATGCACGAGCGCGGGGAACCGAAGATTGCAGAAAAGGCATTCAGGCGTTTTTGGACAAAGAGAAAATAAGCTGGTAGAGGTATAAGGCTCCGTTAAGGAAGGCGTCAACCCGACGTAATAAACTTTCTTAACCCATTGGTATATCTTCTATCATTGAAGATTCGTAATGTTATTAAAATTCTGTAAATTGAATTTTAAAGGGGATATACTAAAGATGTGATTAGAGATGGCGTGAAACCCAACGGTTTACTAATCGCCTTCATTAATGCGATTCGAAACTGTTGCAGCCTGAAACAACTTATCCGGTAAACGGTCAGGAAAAATGAAGCCAGAAGAAAGTTCGATTACAAGCTGTATTGTACTACAGACAGAAGGTATAGCTGCACGCTATGTTGCAGGTTTCTGTGAAGAATTTCCCCTGTTGAAATGCGCCGCTTTGCTTGTGGTTTTTGAAAATGAACGCAGCTACAAAGCGGGTAAAAAAGCCCTGTCTGCGGCAGAAACCTGCTGGAAACTATCTGAAGCGGCGGCAGGTATGCAGGTTGTTCCCGGTATGGTCTATATCCTTAAAACTGCCGGAAGGTTGCGTATCGAACGGGGGCGGTTTACCGATTTTCAGCCCATCGGTTCAGGTGAAAACGGCTCCCGTAAAAAAGTAACACATTCATTTCTGCATGATGTAAATCAGCAGCAAGAAATTTCCATCACCCTGAAGAAACCGGAAAAGGCCGGCAAGAAAGTGTGGTTTGAGGTTCGGCTCCCCGGAGAATCTGCACCCGTGAAATCAGACTCCGTTACCTCACTTTACTCGAAGCTGGAATCCGTTCTTGAAAAGTGCGACGCACAACAGATTCCAAAAGAGGGAGAAAAAACAAATTTTTCCGATAAGGATGGGCCGCATTTATTCCTGCGTTTGTTTAAGCAGCTTCGGGATGTACCGGTGTTCGGCTGTAATAAATCGGGGCAAATCAAATTCTGGAATCAGGCGTGTGAAGGGCTGTATGGATATTCCGAGCAGGAGGTTAAGGGAAAACAGCTGGATGAGCTTCTTGTCCCTGAATTGAAGCGGGATTCGCTACGAAGCTCTATCAAAACCATTTTCGATAAGCGGGTCCGGTACACGGCCAGGGAGCGGGAACGCTTGCGCAAGGACGGTAAAACGCTTGTTGTTCTGACGCATAAAATGCTTGTGGAAAATGAGAGCGGTCCGGAACTGGTGATTGTGGATATCGATATAACGGAAAGGGTAGAGGCGGGACAACGCCTGAGGCAGACCAAAAAAGCGCTGGAAGAAAGGGTGAAGGAGCAGGCCTGCCTGTACCGGGTGGCGAAACTGAATGAACAAAAGCATTCCGCTACTTCAATGATCAGGCAGGTATGTGAATTTGTTCAAAAAGGAATGTACACGCCCGAATCGGCCGAAGTCTGCATTATGCTGAATGGTAAAGCTCAGCATACATCAGGATTTTGTGCTGATCAGCCGTATTTATCCGCTTCGGTAAAAAACGACCGGGTCCGGATCGAAATCCGGGTAATGTACCGTGAAGACAGCAATCAAAACGGCTTTCTGGAAGAAGAGCAGCAGCTTATCGATACGGTGGCCGAACTGCTCCTGCTGAAGATTTCGACGCGTGAAAACTCAATCGAACTTAACCGCAGCCGCAACGCCTTACAGAAAATTCTGGATGAATCGCTCGATATCATCTGTACGTTTCATGAAGACGGCCGCTTTTTGTTTGTCAGTAAGGCATGCCATAAAATTCTCGGATATACTCCCGAAGAGATGTCCGGGCGGCAGTTTCTGGATTTTGTTTATGAGGAGGACCTTGATCGTACCAGGGAGAAATCGACTCAAATTCGTCAGGGACTTTTCGCCACAGATTTTGATAACCGGTATAAAGCCAAAGACGGCCGACCGGTTGATTTGCGCTGGTCTTCTTATTGGAATGCCGATACCGGACTTTTCTACGGTGTAGCCCGCGATGTATCGGAACGAAAAAAAGCGGAGCACAAACTGGAAGAAAACGAACGCCGTTTCCGTGCCCTCATTCAGGAAGGGGTGGAAATGGTGGCGTTGACAGACGCCGGCGGCAGCTTCACCTACGCAAGCCCGTCTTATGACAAAATTCTCGGCGCAGACCCGGCCCGCCTGATCGGCAGCTATCTCTTCGAGCTTGTGACCGATGAAGACCGGCCGTGGGTTGAAGAACAGTTTGCAAAACTGAAAACCCGGAAAACGATCAAAACCGAACCATACAGGGTAAAGACGCCCTCCGGCAACATAGTTTGGCTTCAGTCGAATTGTACCAATATGCTTGACGATCCGGTGGTAAATGGTATAGTAGTAAACAGTGTCGAGATAACCGATCTTATCAAAACCCAGCGGGAACTCGAGGATTCGGAAGCCCGGCTTCGCAAAGCCTCTGAAATTGCCAAAACCGGTTATTGGCGCTTTGAAAGCGAAAGTGAGACCCTCTACTGGTCGGATGAAGTCTATCGTATTTGGGAGGTGGACAAAGGGGAATTCCAACCGACCTTTGAGAACGTACTTCGCACCGTTCATCCCGAGGACCTTGATCTATTTTATGACAACCGGGCAAAAGCTGATGCCGGACAGCAAGAATTCGCTTTCGACCACCGGATTATCCTCCCCGACGGACGCGAAAAATGGGTTCGGGAGATGGCCCAGCGCATACCGGTCAGCAAAGAGCAGTATATTTTGGAGGCTACCGTACAGGATATTTCTCGTCAGCGGGAAGGCGAACAGAGATTGTCGCTGCTGGAAAGTGTGGCCGTCAATTCAAGAGACGGCATCCTCATTCTTGATCGG
>PXDL01000115.1 GCA_003566395.1 Balneolia bacterium
AAGCTTATTTCGACATCGGAATTACAAGACTACATCAAACCAATGGGGGTTTGATATAGGTTTACTAAAAAGATACCGGCAAAAAAAGTCTATTCGGCCTTTACGATGGTTTCACTGGTTTTAATCGGACACCAGTGATTTTGGGTGTTGAATTGAGAATGATTTGCACAGAAAATTGTAAGTGAAATAGGCTACTGATTACTGATTACCGTATCACTTATAAAGATCGCCGGTGTTTTCGGATACAGGAACTCTAAAAAGATGTTAAAACCGAGCAACCGGTGCTCAAACAGCGCCTTCTTATTTTGAAATAGTAATTTATTTTTATTGATTATGCCGAGCTCAAAGGCATATGGCAGTTCCTCTATTACTTTCGAAACCAGTTTCGTTATGAATTTCCCATTATCAGGCACTTTTTTAACGTGTGTTACCGGCATCATTTTTTTTGCGATAACGGCCGCAGGTTGCCAGTCCTCGGCCCCGGTTCAGGAAAGGTTATCGCCGATTTACTCGGAATATGAATTTGATGAGGATCTCGCCATTCAGCGCATGAGTCGCAGTATTCAGTTTCCAACCGTTGCGGTTGAAGACACCACCCGAATCGACTATCAGCCTTATGATGATTTTATCGATTTCATCATAGAGAGTTACCCGAACATAAATGAGAAGATGACTCTGGAGATCATCGGTGGCCACAGCATGCTTTATACGTGGGAGGGCAGTAATCCCGACCTGAATGCAGGCATGTTTATCGGGCATTACGATGTGGTTCCCGTAGAAGAAAGTACACTCGATGTCTGGACCTATGAGCCGTATTCGGGAGAAGTGGCTGATGGATTTATATGGGGAAGAGGAGCTCTGGATGACAAAGGCGGGGTGATGTCGGTTATGGAAGCCGCCGAATATCTTATAGAAACCGGGTTTCAGCCTGAACGCACGTTTTATATAGCCTTAAATCATGATGAGGAAATCGGTGGACTGCTCGGCGCCCGGCGCATAGCCGATCATCTGGAAGCGCAGGGCGTGCAGCTGGAGTTTTTGATGGATGAGGGCTCTCCTATTGCTGAGAATATCATCGACGGTATCGAACTGCCGCTTGCCATGATCGGGGTGGCTAAAAAAGGAGCGGTAAATCTGGAGCTCAGGTATTCCGACGACGGCGGGCACTCCTCCATGCCGCCCAGTCTTTCCGTGATAGGTACGCTAAGCAGAGCCGTTACCCGAATAGAAGACAATCCCATGCCTTCATCCTACCGTGGGCTTATCACCCAAACCTTTGAACCGCTCATCCCTTACTTAAGCTACAGAGAGCGGCTGGCGTTTAATAATCCGTGGCTGTTCAGAAGAGTGATAGAACGGCAGCTCAGCCGGAACCCGGCCACCAACGCCGCGCTCAGAACCACAGCCGGAATAACGATGTTTGAGGTGGGAGTAAAAGAAAACGTGCTGCCGGTTGAAGGGCGTGCGGTGATCAACTTTCGGATTCACCCTCAGGATTCTGTGAACGATGTAATCAACTATGTGGAAGAAACCATTGATAACCCGGATATCACCATAAATGTGATGCCGCGGGCCCGCGAACCGTCCAGAGTTTCAAGCACAGAAGCGCCTTCATTTAAGGTGTTGCATGATACCATCGAAGACCTCTTCCCCGATGCGCTGATTGTCCCCTCGCTTTTTATAGCGGGAAGCGACTCCCGTCATTTTCATGCGTTAACTGATAACATCTATCGTTTTCGGCCTATACGGGCAACCCACGACGACCGCTCCAGGGTACACGGCATCGACGAGCGTATCCGGGTGTATAATTATCTGGAGATGGTGCAATTTCAGATCGATTTGATCAGGAACGGCGGGGTGGATTTTTGAAGGACAGGGTGGATCAATCGTAATAGCTTCCCGAGATTGAGTGAGGATACCGGCAGTCGGAGTTTGTGACGAAAGCCATCACAAAAAAAACACCCCGACAAAACAGTATCCGGCAAAGCTCAGTCAAACCTTGTCTCGCGGATGAAAACAAAATAGTACACCAGGGCAATGAATACACCACCGCCGATTATATTCCCGATGGCTACAAGAAGTAAATTTCCGGAGATGGCCCATAATGTGACCTGAGAAGGCAAATCAAGATCAACGGTTTCCGTTTCGGTTATCAATGCCAGAAAAAATTGAAACATATTTCCTGTGCAGTGCTGAAAATTAAGGGCCGGGACCGCTGCTACCGGTACAAGCAGCGCCAGGAATTTATCGGTCACGGTACGTCCGGCCATAGCCAGCCAGAGTCCGGCGCAGATAAGCATGTTTCCAAAAATACCGATAACGATGGTTTGCCAGGGCGTAAAGGTCAGCTTTTCTGCCGATATGGTTTTGGCGGCATCGATGAAACCGTAATCGAACTGAAAAGCCAGTCCGGAAGCATAAAACATGGCCACGATACTCATCGCCCCAAACATATTGGCAATGAACACAAGCGTCCAGTTGCGGGTCACCTCACCTATACCCACCTTACCCGATGCAAGACTCATCGCGGAAAGGTTATTTGTGGTGAAGATTTCAGCACCGGAAATAAACGCGATGATGTATCCTACTGCATAAAAAAGAGGGGCAACAAGGGCGGCCGTATTGGCGGAAACGCCCGGATGCGCAAAAAAATAGAGCTCGTACATGGCTCCGAAAGAGATGAAACAGCCGCCGAGTAAGCCGAGTACCAGCGTTTTATAGGCCGGGTAACGGGTTTTTTTTACCCCGACTTGAACGACCAGGTCGGCAATCTGATCCGGCGAATACGCATCATAGGCGTTTTTATGATTGTTGATGATGTCGGAAGCTTCAGGTTTTTCCGGCGGCATTCGAACTCATAAGTTTAAGTTTGATAGAAGGCTTCCCAAACCCGTTCAATTGCCCGCCTTCTGCCTTTTTAGGAGGTAGAATGCAAAAAATATCTTAGGGTGATCAAAGCCTTCCGATACAGTATGAAATGGTAATCAAAATTCGGGAAAAATGGTTCGTGGAATAAGCAGAGCTTAAACGACCAAAGCACGTCCGGCAAGGGAACTGAATACAGAACAGTTTGCCAATAACATAAACAGTCCCGGAACCTTTGCCGTCATTTCGCTACTTTCCCGCTGAACCTTCACAAACACCAGTCTATTGCTTATGTACAAATTGATTTTATTTGTCGCCATCGCGCTTCTTTCCGTTTATCTTATTTCAGGTTGCTCCGGTGAGGAAAAAGAAGCCATCAGAATCGGCGCTACAATGTCCGAAACCGGAGCTTATGCCACCCAGGGAATTGCTGCCCGAAACGGATATTTACTTTGTCAGGAGCACATCAACGAAGAAGGCGGACTACTGGGCCGGCCGCTTGAGTTTGTTATTTATGATGATGAATCCAATGCTGAACGCGCGCCCGTGCTCTATGAGAAGCTTATAACCGAAGACCTCACCGACCTTATTATTGGTCCTTACGGGTCAACGTTAACTGAAGCTGTTGCGCCGGTAACCGAACGGCACCGAATGGTTCACATCTCTCCGCTCGCGGCAACATCTTCTATCTGGGAACAGGGACGGGAATACCTGTTTATGGTGCTGCCTCCGGCTGAGCTTTTTTTGTCGGGATTGATTGAGCTGGCTGCCGAGCGGGAACTTAAACGTGTAGCAGTGCTTCAGGAAGATGCGCTTTTTCCGCGCGCTGCCGGAAACGGGGCGGCTTCTCTGGCCCGCGATAAAGAGTTACGAATACTGATGCACGCAACTTATCCCTCCGGAACGGAAGATTTCGGAAATTACATCAGGGAAATAGAACGGGAGGAAGTCGAAGTACTGGCTATGGCAGCCTCCAATCTCGACGACTTTATAAAAGTGACACGGCAGCTGAAAGAGGCCGGGGTGCATGTACAGATGTTCGGGACATCCGGTTCGGTGCAGCAGTTTCAGGATGCGCTTGGTGATGATGCCGAATACGTTTTCGGGCTTTCGGCCTGGGAGCCGGGCCTGGATAATCCGGGAATAGGGCGTTTTACGGATGACTACCGGGACCGCTTCGGCATGGAGCCGAGTTTTCATGCTGCCGGTGCCTACGGAAGCTGCGAACTTCTGGCGAAAGCTGTGTCCGCCACAGAAAGCCTGGAACAAGATGCGTTGCGGGACGAACTGCTCTCAATGCGGACCCAAACCGTATTCAGTTCATTTGAAGTGGATGAACGGGGTTATCAGATAGCAAACAGCGGATTATTTATTCAGTGGCAGGACGGCCGCAAAGTTGTGGTATGGCCGGATGAACTCGCCGAATCAGAAGTTAGGTACCCTGTACCGGCATGGGATGAGCGGTGATATACGGCCTGCAAAGCTTTTTTTTACGACATTCATGTAAATTGTTGAAACGATGTTTGGGCAAGCACCCGCCGGCGGTGTATAGCGTTGCTGTAAGTCGTTCGACCTATTTAGCTTATCGCTTTAATTCGTGTAAAGTTTTGTAATTTAAAGGTCTAAACGATTTCTTGGTCATCGGTGGTTTGTTAGTGTAAGACTCGTAAGTACGTTCATACACGCTAACTAACCACTCGAAAAATGAAATCTCTGAAGATTATAGCAGCATTTTTTGTAATGACCACATTTGCCGCCTTTTCACTGTTGGCGCAGGAATATACAGCTCAAGCCGACCATCATTCGGATGGAGATGTAGTTGAAACTGCATCCGGGGACGATAGATTCAGCACGCTTGTGTCTCTAATTGAACAATCAGGTCTCACCGAAGCGCTGCAGAATGGGGAAGAGTTTACCATTTTCGCACCGACCAATGAGGCTTTTGCCGAGTTGCCGGACGAAACACTGGCTGAACTTGGAAATAATCCCGAAATGTTACGCGAAGTACTACTGTCGCACGTAGTGGTGGGAACAGTTCCTTCTGATCTTGTAACACAGATCGAAGAAGCGCCGGTAGCATCAGG
>PXDL01000355.1 GCA_003566395.1 Balneolia bacterium
ATATTCTGTACGGAAATGCGGCTCCCGGAGGTAGCGTCGCGAAGATTACTGGAAAAGAAGGCATGCGTTTTAAGGGCCGGGCCAATGTCTTTGAATCGGAAGAAGCCTGTATCGAGGGCGTACAGCAGAAGAAGGTTAAGAAGGGTGATGTAGTTGTTATCCGTTATGAAGGCCCGAAAGGCGGACCCGGAATGCGGGAGATGCTAAAGATAACTGCGGCGATTATGGGGGCCGGTCTGGGTAAAGATGTAGCGCTGATTACTGACGGACGCTTTTCCGGCGGAACGCACGGCTTTGTGGTAGGCCATGTCTGTCCCGAAGCCTGGGAAGGCGGCCCGATTGCTCTCATCCGCAACGGAGATACAATCACCATAGACACCGACCGAAAAACTATTGATTTGGATGTGGACCCTTCCGATCTCCAAAAACGCCGGGATGAATGGAAGCGTCCCGAATCCAGCGTAAACTCAGGAGCTCTCCACAAATACCGGAAGCTGGTATCATCAGCATCCAAAGGATGTATTACGGATGGGTGAGCAGGTGCAAGGTGAAACAATGTATCCAATTTTTTCCCTGATAACACAACACTCCGGATTTAAATACCATCCCGGTACATATCGCTGACTAAATTTTCCCGGAAGCGACTGAATTTGGCAGAGCCATGAATTCAGCGTGCCGCAGGTGCGCCATGTAATCATTCGATGGAGATTGAACTTATCATAAGGGCCTCAGCCTTTATACAAATCGTGAGTTTTTAGAAATAATTGCTTTTCACTTCTCTTTGTAAAGCCTGCGCGAATGCCTTCACCCTGCAACAAAACCCGGCTGTTTTTTTGTGAAATCAAAGAAATCGACCTCATCCTCGAGCTTTTCTGTACAAAAACCCGAATTTCGAAACTAATTCGCAAAGCGCTTTCAAGCTTTTTGAAAATTATCTTTTCCAATAAAAATTCCTAATAAAATTAGGATAATTACGCATAAGATAAATAAACAAGCATGACATATCAGGACATATCCCCTTTTTTCTTTCTTTTTTTAGGCTTTGTATTGACATCCACAAAAAATATGGTTTGCTTTACAGAAGCAATTGAAATGAAAAATATCCCCAACTTTTGAATCACTTTTTAACATATACATCACGCTTCAACATCGCCGCCGAACCGGCGCACGCGCGTAGTGTAGCTTTGGATGATTCAATTACCAGCCTATCCATTATAGAAGTACTACGGGATATTCTTATTTCCATTTCAATTTCGGGCATCCTCCTCGGACTCATTCTAATTCTAATTAACTAATAAACTCCCGAGGTCAGCCCGCCCAGCCCATCAAAATTGCACCACATTTTTTTACAGGCTTCCAGGATTTGACCTCCGGCAAATCCCAAGCCTATGAAAGCAGCTCAATCCCTGAACCGCAACAAAGGCAACAATCCCAACGACAGAGCTTTAAAGCACCTGCCTGCCGATGAATCCCACGCTGTTGAGCTAAGTGGTTGCCAAATTCTGATTCAAGCCCTCCTGGATCAGGGTGTCGATACCATTTTCGGCTATCCCGGTGGCGGTGTTTTAGGCGTATATGATGAACTCTATAAAAGACCCGAACTGAGGCACGTTCTGGTCAGGCACGAACAGGGGGGCACGCACGCGGCCGACGGATATGCGCGGGTTACTGGAAAACCCGGTGTAGTGCTCGTAACCTCCGGCCCTGGGGCCACCAATGCCGTAACGGGCATTACCACCGCCATGATGGATTCCATTCCGATGGTTGTGTTCACCGGACAGGTTCCTTCCTCTATGATCGGCAACGATGCTTTCCAGGAAGCCGATATCATTGGTATTACCCGCCCCATCACCAAGCACAGCTACCTGGTTAAAGATGTGAACGATCTGGGCAAAGTTATCCCCGAGGCTTTCCATATCGCTTCGTCCGGCCGCCCGGGCCCGGTTTTGATAGACCTTCCTAAAGATATGCTGCTGGCAAAGGGATCTTATGTGCCGGGTAAAAAAGCTATTTCAGCAAACGGAATGAAAACAATCGGCAGCCTCAATTCAGCAACACTGGAAGAAGCTGCCGGGCTGTTAAGTAATGCCCGCAGGCCGCTCATCTATGCCGGAGGCGGTGTGATGACGGGAGAAGCCTGGGAAGAAGTGACCGCGCTGGCCCGGAAGACGAATATCCCCGTTACGACCACACTTATGGGCCTGGGCGTTTTCCCGGAAACCGATCCGCTCTCTCTCGGTATGCTGGGCATGCACGGAACCTGGCAGGCGAACATGGCTATTCAGCATTGCGATGTTCTGCTTGCAGTCGGTGCCCGCTTCGATGATCGCGTGACCGGTAAACTCGAGGCCTTCTCGGTCCGCTCCAAAAAAATCCATATTGATATCGATGCGGCCTGCATCAATAAAAATGTGGAGGTGGATATCCCTATTGTAGCCCATTGTAAAAAGGCGGTGGCCGGGTTGCTTGATCTCGTAAAGCCGGCCGACACCACCGAATGGATGCAGCAGCTCAACAACTGGAAGAAGGAGCACCCGCTCCGCTACAACAAACCGGAAAAAGGCGTGGCGCCTCAGCACATGATGGAAATCATCTCGGAGGTGACCAAAGGTGAAGCCATCGTTTCAACCGATGTGGGTCAACATCAGATGTGGGCAGCTCAGTACTACACCTTTAATCATCCCCGGAGCTGGATCTCTTCAGGCGGACTCGGAACGATGGGATTCGGATTTCCTGCTGCATTGGGGGCAAAAGTCGCCTGTCCCGACCGGGAGGTGATCGCTGTTGTAGGCGACGGCGGATTTCAGATGACCGCCATGGAGCTGGGAACGGCCGTTCAGTATAAGATACCGGTCAAGATTGCCGTCATGAACAACAATTTCCTCGGGATGGTCCGTCAGTGGCAGGAGCTCTTCTTCGGGAAACGCTACTCTCATTCCAACCTGGAAGCGGGCAACCCGGATTTCGTAAAGCTGGCAGAATCCTGGGGAGCGGCCGGTTTCAGGGCGGAGACCCCGGAAGAGCTGTATGATGTGATGCAGCAAGCCATGAAGATTACCGACCGGCCGGTCGTAATGGATATTCGGGTCGTTCAGGAGGAAAACGTCTATCCGATGATTCCTCCCGGTAAAGCCGTTCACGAGATGGTCGATACCGACGTACCCGTAACCCGGGAGGAGGCACAATGACTTTGCTGAAGGAAAAAACGGCTTCCAGGAATATAAGCACCCCCGTAACGCACACCCTTTCGCTGAAGGTACGGCACGCCTTCAACACCCTGGCCCGTATCGTCGGCATGTTCAGCGGGAGGGGCTACAGCATCGACACTATTACGGTGGGCAGGGCCGAAGACCCCGATCACGCCCGCATCACCATTACCTCGGAAGGCGACCAGAAAATTATTGAGCAGATTGTGCATCAGCTCGAAAAACTGGTGGATGTCATTGAGGTAAAGGATCTCACCTTCGAGTCTTTTGTGGAGCGGGAACTCGCCCTCATTAAAGTGCAGGCCGCCATAGAGAAGCGGGCCGATATCACACAGGTGGCCAATATTTTTGGCGGCAAAATTGTGGATATCAGTGATGAGACGCTCACTGTGGAAGTAACAGGAGGGCCGGACAAAGTCAGCGCCGCCATCACCATGTTCCGTCCGTTCGGGCTCTCGGAAGTTGCCCGGACCGGAAGCGTGGCCATGAAACGGGAGTTTGACTCCGGGGTGAAGGTTAGGATTTAATTCAAAATTCAAAACTCAAAACTTAGAACTCATAACTAACCAAATCATGAAATTATATTATGATGATGATGCCGATCTGAACGTGCTTTCAGATAAAAAAGTAGCCATTCTGGGGTACGGCAGCCAGGGACATGCACACGCGCGAAACCTGAACGATAACGGCGTAGATGTCGTGGTAGGATTACGGCCGGGCAGTTCATCCCGAAAAACGGCAGCGCAGGACGGCATACTGGTTCAGGACGTTCCCGATGCCGTAAAAAATGCAGATGTGGTAATGATTCTTCTGCCGGATGAGTCTCAGGCCGAAGTATTCAAGCGCGATGTGGAGCCCAACCTTAAATCCGGGGCCGCCCTTGCTTTCGCCCACGGATTCAACATCCATTTCAATCAAATCCAGCCTCCCGCCCATGTGGATGTGTTCATGGTAGCTCCCAAAGGTCCGGGCCACCTTGTTCGGCGCGTTTTCGAACAGGGTCAGGGCGTACCCTGCCTTTTTGCCGTGCATCAGAACGCAACCGGAAAAGCTACCGAAACGGCCCTCGCATACGCTAAAGGAATAGGCGGAACCCGTGCCGGAGTGATTGAAACCACCTTTACTGAAGAAACGGAAACGGATCTGTTTGGTGAGCAGGCCGTGCTTTGCGGAGGAGCCGTGGAGCTGGTGAAAGCCGGCTTTGAGACACTAACCGAAGCCGGGTACAAGCCGGAAATCGCCTATTTCGAATGCCTGCACGAACTAAAACTTATCGTTGATCTGCTCTATGAAGGCGGTATAGAAGGAATGTACCACTCTGTAAGCGATACGGCAGAATTCGGCGGGATGACCCGTGGAATTCCCGTTGTTGACGCCCAAACCAAGCAGCGCATGAAAGACATTCTCGCCGAAGTGCAGAAAGGTGAATTCGCAAGGGAGTGGATACTCGAGAACCGGGCCGGAAGGCCGGCAATGGGCGCCCTGAGAAGACGGGAAGCCGAACACCCGATCGAGGCCACAGGCAAACAGCTCAGAAGTATGATGAGCTGGATCACAAAAAAATCACCCGAAAAGAAAACCGGCCATGTTGCGGCAGATTAAGCTTTTTGATACCACTTTACGGGACGGCACCCAGGGCGAGGGCATCAGTTTTTCAGCCGATGACAAGATTCGTATTGCCCGCAAACTGGATGCTTTCGGGATTCATTACATCGAAGGCGGATGGCCTG
>PXDL01000377.1 GCA_003566395.1 Balneolia bacterium
GAGGTAACTCTGGAGCTGGACAGCGCAATGGAAAACAATACGGACTACACCGTAACCATTCAGGATGTAGAGACCATTTTCGGCGTGCCTATGCCGGAGCAAAGCCTCACGGTGACCTTCTTCGAGATCGTCCCGGTTGATTCGGGTGATGTGTTCATAACCGAATTCATGTATGATGTTGCGCCCGGTTTCTCCCGCTATATCGAGTTGTACAATGCGAGTGAAAAAGCGATCAGTCTCGAAGGCTGGACATCCAACAACGACACGGGAAACCGTCGCACCATAACCGATCAGGCGGTGGTTTTTCCGCCCGATTCCTATCTGGTGCTGGCCCCGAATGAGAGCCTGCTTGAGATGTTTCCCGATATAAGCCTGATCAATATGGGAAACCGGTTTTCCGCCCTGAAGCTGTCGGGCGACGACATCGTAATTCGTGATTCGGGCGGCATGCTGATCGACTCCCTGCGCTATCGTCCCGATTGGGGCGGTGATGAAGTGGCCCTGGAACGCCGCACCGTTGAGACCGCAGCCTTCTATCCGGAAAACTGGGGCGACTCCCCGAGTCCTGATCTTGGTACGCCCGGCGCCCCGAACGAAATTGAGCCTGACGAGTCGCTCCCCGAGTTTCTATCGGCCATAGCCGGTAACGAGAATGAACTCACGCTCATTTTTTCCAAGTCGATGGATCCGGAGAAGGCTGCCGAGCCCGGTAATTACGCCATCAGCCCGTCGGTTCCGGTTGCCTCCATTGAAGCGGATCGGGAGGTCATTACCCTTGAAACGGACGTACCGTTTGAACAAGGTATTACCTACACCATCACCCTGAGTAATCTGACAGATATTTTTGGCAATGAGCTGGGGGAGACGAGCGCGGAATTTACATTTCTCGAGTTTGAAACACCCGAAAGCAGGGATGTTGTGATCAATGAGTTTTTGTACCGGCCGGTCTCGGGTGAAACGACCCGGTTTATAGAGTTGTATAACAGGTCGGACCGGAACATCAATCTACATCAGTGGAGGCTGGGACGTTCGTTATCGGCTATTCAGCTTAGCGGTCCGGGCGGATTGATTCCGCTGGAGGCCGGAGAATATCTGGTTGTTACCGACCGCCCCGACCTGCTCGGCCTTGACGGCTCCGGCGTGGTAGGCGTGAGTAATATGCTTGCCCTAAGTCAGAACGGAGATTCCATCTATCTGGAAGATCGCGAGGGAGTATTGGTTGACAGCCTCGGCTACGAGCCTGTTTGGGGCGGAAATGTAAATGGTTTTTCCCTGGAACGGCTGGATCCGGAGTCTGCATCAAACGACCCGGCCAACTGGCGAACTCATCCCGAAAATCATTCGGCGGGAATGCAGAACGAAAATTTCATGCCCAACGAAACACAGCCCGCACTGATTTTCTCCACCCGAACAGAAGACGGCCGCATTGAAGTGCGCTTTAGCGAGTTCGTGGACCCGGCTGACGATACCTCATTCACCCTTGACGGGCAGCCGCTGCAGATTGATGCGTTTAACCCGACGCTGGGTAACCGCATCTTCCTTGCAGTTCCCGAAAGTGCACCTCCGGCAGATGATGACGAATGGATTCGGATTGACCGAATCAGCGATGTTCCGGGAAATCAGGCCACCGATCTGGAAATTCCGGTGGCACGTTCCATGAACCCGGGCGATGTGGTGATTAATGAAATCATGTTTCAGCCGATAAGTGGAAGTCAAAACGATTTCCCCGATCAGAGCGAGTACGTGGAATTTTATAATCGCAGTAATTTTGCGGTCAGCCTTGAGGGCTTTTTTATTCATGAAGAAGCCGACCGTGACGGAAATATCAGCGCGATAAATCCTGTTACCACTGAATCCGGATGGATTGAGTCCGGCGGTTATGCCGTGCTTTACGCCGATCCCGAGCCGGTATTTGAAGATTCACGTATCGCGCAGTTTTTTGAACTGGAAGATCCTTCCGGGTTTTTCAGGGCGAACCGCAGCACCCTCAGCCTGAACACCACCGAAGATTCTGTATTTCTGGCTGGACCGGGCGGTACGGTGATTGATTCGGTTTTTTATGCATCCACCTGGCATAATCCAAACCTTGTTGACACAAGGGGAATAGCAATTGAGCGTATTAATCCGGATGGAGAAAGCAGCTCGGGCGAAAACTGGGGATCGAGCGTAGTGCCGAAAGGAGGGACGCCCGGCGGGGCCAACTCACTGCTGCAAAGGCCCGAACAGCGGCCGGACAGGGAAGGCATCGTTATGGAGCCTAACCCGTTCTCGCCCGACGGCAGCGGGGAAGACGATAATTTGTTCATCAACTATGTGCTTGATGAACCGGATTACTTGTTGCGAGTCCGGATTTTTGACCGATACGGCCGCAAAGTTCGCACGCTTGCAGACGGGCGCGCCGCAGGCTTCGAGGGCACGCTTACCTGGGACGGCCGCCGGGATACAGGTCAGGAAAACCGAATCGGAATCTACATCGTACTGTTTGAAGCCTACAACAGCAGCAACGGACGCAACCGGACGTTCAGGGAGACGGTCGTACTCGCTCGCGAGCTGTGAAACCTCAGCATCGCAGAATGTGTACTACTATAATCTGATTCCGAATTTTCCAGAATCTTCTATTTTCGATTCATCCTGTACCATATAATTGAAAGTGGTATCTTCGGCATCAGCAGCGCAATTTCCGACTGTAGATCAATTATCCTTACTTCGTCTGAACACCCTTATTTGAATATTTATGAGCGATGCAAACAAGGCTCCTATCGGTATATTCGATTCCGGAATCGGAGGCCTGACTGTAGTGAAAGCCGTGATGGAGCAGCTCCCCAACGAAAATATTATTTATTATGGAGATACCGCGCGGGTTCCCTATGGTATAAAGTCAATTGAGACGGTTCGGGAATACGCTCTTCAAATAACGGAATTTCTGCTCTCTCAGCAGGTAAAATGCATTCTCATTGCCTGTAATACCGTGTCGGCCGCGGCCAATGAAGAGGTGCGAGCATTTTGCGGAAACGTGCCGGTGCTTGATGTGGTTGCCGCCGGTGCCGAAGCGGCTTTGTCTGTTGAAGCCAAAAACGAGAGCATAGGCGTAATCGGAACGCTGGCGACCGTTAATTCACAAACCTATGAAACAGCTATCCACGCCACCGCACCGGGCAAAAGAATTTTTTCCAAGGCTTGTCCCATGCTTGTTCCTTTGGCCGAAGAGGGGTGGACCGATAATGAAATTTCAAGGCTGGTGATTGAGGAATACCTTGGAGATTTCAGGGAAAAAAATCTGGATGCACTTATTTTAGGATGTACCCATTATCCGCTGTTCACCCCTTTGATTGAACGGTATCTGAAAAAAAGCGGCACAAAAGTCATTGATTCAGCCCTGTCGATTGCGGCCCGGACACGAGCCATGCTCGCCGAACATAACATGATAAATGAATCCGGTGAAAAAGGGGAATTCACCTGCTTTGTAAGTGATAAGCCTCAGCGTTTCCAGAATTTAGCAGAGCGCTTTTTGGGTAAAAAACTCCATCGGATCGAGATTTCCCCTCTCGTATAGAAACAGTTTCAATGCTGAATCAGGGACTCAGGCGCATTCTGCTCATCAATATGCCTGCTGAAACGGCGGCATTAAGACTTTCCACATTGTCAGAATTTCCGGGGATATATACCGATTGATAGCGCTCACGGAGTGCATCCTGAATCCCGTGGGCCTCATTTCCCAATACAAAAACCGCGGGTTGTTCTCCGAGCGTATCTGCAAGACCTGCAACCGATTCTGCCTCGGGTGAAAGATCGAGGAGTCTGACGGCGCATCCTTTTTGCTGAAGCTGTTCAAGGGCCGCCAAAAGTTCGGCCTCGATAACCGGAACAGTTCCTGTAGCTCCGGCGGTGCTGCGCACGGTTTTTGGGTTGTATAAATCGACGGTTCCTTTTCCTGCAATAAGGAAATCTGCACCAAACCAGGCTGCAGTCCGGTAAACGGTCCCCAGATTTCCAGGATCACCTAACCCGTCAAGGGCTATAATCATAGATCCCGGTTTGATGGTGATTGCATCAAGGGCCGGCTGTTCCGGAATACGAACCACAGCAAGAATACCCTGCGTGGTTTGCGTATCTGTTAGCATCTTCAGGGTTTTAGCTGTGCTGATACGAACCTTCGCTCCGGAAATTGCCGCTCGCTCTTCAAACTCCGGCACCCTGGTTTCATCCTGCAGGATAACGTAGTCTATGGTCAAGCTGTCGCGATCGAGAAGCTGTTGAACCGTTCGTTCTCCTTCAGCCAAAAAAAGGCCGTGACGGGTTCTGTATTTTTTTTGAAGCAGGCTCCGGCAGAGCTTCAGTTCGGAGGCCGAAAGAGGATGAACGGTACTCATATAAAAAACATAAGCAGAATGTGATTACAGCATGTCCATGAGTTGTTCTTCCAGCTCGGGACCTTCCTCCGGGGAAAGAACCGAAATAGAATCCACATACCAGGAGTTGCCCCGTCTGAACAAACGGAAAGAAACGGCGTCTCCGCGGTTCAGGCCCTCAACCTCATTCGGTTCGGGGAGGAGCATCCGCATGCGCATGGCGTCCATCACATCGGGGATTTCCTCATGAACAAGGGTGATGGTGCCCTCATCGGGATTCGAGCCGAGGTAATACCCGCGCACCTCCCATGACTCTTCAGGATCAGCCGTATCCGGCGCATCGCCTCTTTCTATGTCATCGCCACAAGCTGATAAAAACACGATTGACATGGTGAGCATAACCAGAGGAATCAATAATCGGGAAGGAAAGATCATGGGATGAAATCAGGTTGAACGAGATATCAGTCTAATTATAAATACAGGTTAGTCGGCTTTAACAGAGCCTGAGAAAAGACAAAATAACAGTTTTGGAAAGCCTTCTTACACTCTTTTTTTGCGGTTACGGACATAATCTTCCAGCAC
>PXDL01000074.1 GCA_003566395.1 Balneolia bacterium
CTGCGGATGTTCTCTTCAAAAGCGGATTCAAGCAGAAGCAGTTTGGGATCACTGTCCTGAAGCTGATAGTTAAGCTCCGGAGCGGCAAGGCGGTAATTCAGCGGCACGAGTATGGCACCCAGCTTCTGAAGTGCGAAAAACAGAACAACATACTCCAAATGATTCAGCGCCAGCACGGCCACACGGTCGCCCGCACGGATCCCGTATTCCTCCTGAAGCATTGTGCAGGTCCGGCGCATCATAGTTCGGGCACGGGCATAAGTGAGTTCCCGGCCGCTTTCATCATCCTGCAGCATCACCGATTCCGGGGCATACTGTGCCCATCTGGAGATCCAGTCGAAATGGTCGGTGTGTAAGTTCCAGGGTGATTGTGAGTCCATATTTAAATAACGTTTATAATCCAATATCAATATTAGATAATGTATTCATCCTGCCGTTTTATCCCGCTTCAGCAAATACACCGTTCCTCCGGCGATCACCGAAAGCACGATGGCCACAGCCGCAGCCACGCCCGGATTTTCACCGGTGGCCTGGGTGAAGGGGACCGGCAGCATGGCGTAGTACATGGTGAAATGCACCACCACGGCAGTCAGGGATGCCACAACCGGAGCCAGAATAGGGACGCCTTTCAGGAAAGTGCCCATGAGGATCGGCATGAATGCGGCCGAGAAGTAGGCATAAACACCGTTCTGCGCGAAAATCCCGACGCTCAGCTTGGGATTAACCAACTGATCCCAGCTCACAAATACCGTGACTACCGCAAGCGCAACAATCACAATTTTGTTGATAAATACATTGGATCCGCCTTTGGCTTTCATCCCCAGTTTATCCCCGAAAAGCGGCTCTAAAATATCTTTGGTGATGGTGGTCGAAAGCGATTGAATAAGACTTTCAAGGGTGGAAAGTCCGGCCGAGACAAGTCCCATCACCACAATAAGGCCGATAAAAACCGGGAATTCACTTACCACATAGGCCGATACCAGGCCGTCCATCGGAATCGGAACACCGCCGGGACTCAGATCGGGAAAGGTGATGCGGATGTAGAGGCCGGTAAAGACCACAAAGAAAAACAACATCTGCGCGCCTATTCCGACCGTCAGGTATTTATTGACGTCCTCATCTTTTTTCAGCAGCAGCGATTTGGTGAGAATATGAGGCTGACAGATGATGGCCACGCCTACAATAAACTGGGCGATAAAAATCTCGAAGTAATCCCGGAACAGGAAGCTGGTTTCGTTCGTCGTGGATACCAGCAGCGGATCGATGGCTTCCAGTTTGGCCAGAAAGCCGCGCACGCCGTCGCTGAAATGCTCGTACCCGGAGCCCAGCAATATGAAGGCCACGATGAGCATCAGCACCGCCTGAATGGTGTTGGTATAGACCATGGAGTTGGCGCCTCCGAACATCATATAGCCAAATACGAAGGTCACAATTCCGATCAGCGCGTACATTTCCGGGATGTTGAGCGTACCCGAAAGCACCTTGGTAAGACCCACACAAATCAGCACAATAAAGGTGATCAGCAGGAGCGAAAGGAAGCCGAAGAAAATGCCGTATTTCCGGCTTTTGTACATGGTTTCCATCCACTGCGCCATGGTTAGCGCCTTGACCGTGGTTCCGTGTTTGCGGAATCCTTTGGTGAGCAGCACCAGCGAAACAAGGGCGGCTAACGGCAGCGCTATCGCCATCGAAAGGACTCCCGAAATTCCGTACAGCGCCACAAATCCCGGATTGATTATAAATGTAGCGGCACTGGTGATGGAGGCGGCCAGCGACAGGCCCACCGCATAGGGTGAGAAAAGCACGTTGCCCAAAGCGTAATCATCAATATTGGTGATTTTGCGGGCACCACGCACAACAAACCACAGGATAACGGCGGCGTACACGGCCACCAGAATCCATCCGGCTATAACCATTTGCTGGGATGCTAATTCCATCGGGTTAGGTTCTGCTTTTTAGGTTTTTGTTCATAGTGAAGGCCTCAGTACCTGAATGCGTTACAGGCGAAGGAAAGTCCGCCGCCGGAACCCATCATCACAAAAATATCGCCGGGCTTAAGCGCTCCTTTGCGGATTGTTTCATCCATTGCCATACCGATGGCCGCCGAGCCGGTATAGCCGTAAGTGCTCATAATCGCGGGAGCGGTATCACGCGGCAGTCCCAGATTGTCCATCGTTTCCCATATCTGGTTGATGTTGATCTGGGTCATAAATGCTTTTTTGATCTCGCGTACCTCGAAACCGCCCCGTGCGGCCACCGACCGGATCATATCGGTCCACATTACCGGGTTTAATTCTTTGGGGAATTTTTTTGTAAACACGAGCTTATGCTTCTGTTCCTTCACGCTTTCCGAACTCACAGGATGGGCCGAACCGCCTTCATAAATCCCCATGTAGTCGTAATACTCGCCTTTGGTCCGCATATCGGAGGCAAGATGTCCGCGTCCGCTATCCCCGGTGGCTTCCAGCACGGCGGCCGAAGCTCCGTCTGCAAAAAGGGTGACGGTCTTTTTATCGTCGAGATTGAGGTAGCGGCTCATTCCATAAGCGCCCACGACTACCGCTTTGGTATAGCGCGGGTCGGCTTTAATAAAATTGACGGCTGTTTCGGAGGCCGTTACAAATCCGGCACAAGCGCTGTTCAGATCAAAACTTGCGGCTTTGGAAAGCCCGGCTTTATGGCACACAACCGAGGCTGTTGATGGGGAAATATATTCCGGGGTATCGGTGGAAATAATCAGAAGGTCGATTTCTTCGGGCCGGACTTCCGCCATATCCAGCGCTTTCCGAACGGCCTCAATGCACAGGTCGCTCATCTTTTCGCCTTCCTTCATCCAGCGGCGCTCCCGGATCGTCAGATTTTCCTGTAGCCAGGTGTCCACATCTTCGCCCAGCCGGCCGTTGAACCAGCTGTTTGGGACTACATTGTCGGGCACAGCCATGCCGCTTCCTGTTATCCGCGCATTCCTCACGATATGATGCCTCCGTCCACGCTAAGGGTAGTTCCTGTTATGAAAGAGGCGTCGTCGGAGGCCAGAAACGCGTAAGCATTAGCGATGTCTTCAGGTTTGCCCATTCGCCCAACCGGCGTTTTGGATACCATGCCTTCAATAACCTTTTCCGGCATTTTCTGAACCATTTCCGTGGCGATGAACCCAGGCGCCACGGCATTCACACGGATGCCTTTTCTTCCCAGTTCCCGCGCCCAGGTTTTGGTCATCCCTATCACGCCCGACTTGGTGGCCACATAGTTGGTCTGACCGAAATTACCGTAGAGTCCAACAACCGAACTGGCGTTCAGAATCACTCCACCGCCGTTATCAGCCATGTGCGGGGCTGCAAGACGCGTGCAGTTAAACACACCGGTAAGATTCACATCTATGACTTTCTGCCAGGTGGCGGGGTCCATCTTCAGCAAGGTTTTATCCATGGTGATGCCCGCGTTGTTAATCAGTACATCTACCTTGCCGGACTTCCCGATAATAGCAGCGATACCGGCTTCCACTTCTTCATAGCTGGTGACATCCACCTTTGTGAAAGCGCTTTTCCAGCCGTTTGAAGAAAAAGCATCCACCACGGCATTTCCGGCCTCTTCGTTTACATCCCAGATATGGACCATGGCTCCTTCCCGGGCAAAAAGCTCGGAGGTTGATTTTCCGATACCGGCCGCTCCGCCGGTAATAAGTACTGATTTATTTTCGAATCGCATCATAAGTTTTTGTTCGTTTGAAAACTTTCAAATGTTAAGAGCGCAGCTCATTACTATTCATTCTGTATAAAGAGAAAATGTGGTTGAAATATCGTCTTTACGCCAATTCCGGCTTTACCTTTTCCTGCCAGGTTTCAAGGAAGAGCCGGTTGTGCTCATCCATGAGTTCATAAAACCGTTTCATTTCATTCATTCGCACGGCCAGATGTTCAAGCTGAGCATCTTGTTGCGGCTGTGACAATGCCAGTTCCTCGAACTGTTCTCCGAGCCTGCGGTTACGCCTCATGGATGAGGCGTAGTTAGCGAAAGCACGGCCGAAAATATCCGGAACCGCCCGGTAATAATCTTTACGCTCGCCCGGAATCCAAACTTTTTCAATCAGCTGATGCTCTTTAAGCTTTCGGGCAATCTGTGAAACCGGCCCTTTGCTCATCTGCAGCGTTTCGGAGATTTGGTCCAGCGACTGCGGCTCCGGCGAGGCGATAAGCAGCGCCACGATTTTGCCCATCAGCGAACTGTAGCCCAGGTTCTGATAGGCTTCTGCGTAGGCGTTTATCAGATTTTGTAGGATTTCCTGCTTATCCATACTATGTTTTGAATTTTTGATTTATTTCAAATAAACAGAATTTATTGTAAAAAGCAATAGCGGGGTTAGGTTTGTTTTCAGGGATTCAGTCTTTGGCGTGAGTTCTTGAGCTGTAGCAGGCGAGCAGTGATTTCTAAACAATGCCCCTGGAAAACTATTTTCCGGCAAAAGGGGGGGCGTGGCTTCAAAACGGAAATCGGATCATTCATCTCTCCAAGGACCTTGTTTAGCAGGCCGGAGCTTCTGATGACAGGACGCGACTTTTCATAAATGGTTAGGTCCGTTGTTTTCCTGATTCCCCGTTTTCCAATAATTCACGGACAAAATTGTACAATATTCGGACAATATTAAAAATACGTTTGGCTATGTTTCTGTGTCCGACCCCCCGTTTTGTTTGGTTGCTGCTGATGATGAGTTTGGTAATACGATAATCGGGCGGTTTGTCAACCACTTAATTTACCTTCCAACACCGGATTTTATGAAGACTTCAGAACGCCTTCAGGCACAATCCCAGCATAACTCATACCATTGCTCAGCTCCTTCAGATAAACGCAAGGGGTTACAGGTAAAGCTGTTTCTTGTACTGCCGTGCCTTGTATTCTTTATATGCGCATTTCCAGGCCGCCCGCAGGCCGC
>PXDL01000233.1 GCA_003566395.1 Balneolia bacterium
AATTGTGAGCTATCTTGAGGGCGTCGTTTTCGAAAACCTGTTTAAGCTTTTCAAGCTCGTTAAATAAACTCCCTTTTCACCGGATTCATCCACGCTAACATACCATGCCTCACCCTTTTTAATGCTGAAGGCAATCCCGACTAATTCGGCTGTCATAGGGTCGGTGCCCGTAGTCTCCGTATCAAAACAAAAGCGTTCGGCTACCGCCAGTTTGGAAACAAGTTTGTCAAGGGCTTCGGAGCTGTTTATGAGCGTATAGCTGACCTTTTCGGTATCAAGGCGGGCAAACTCATCCTGCCTGACGGACGTCCCGTGGCCGGAACCGAACAGGTCGCCCTGCCCTTCAAACGTTCCCTGTTTTCCCGCCGGGGCCGGTTTATTTTCGTTATCGGTATCATCCTTCGTACTGAATTTGCGGGCGAGCGTCCGGAATTCCATTTTGGTGAAAAAGCCCGCCAGTTCATCCGGCTGATGTCCGTCCCATTTCAGCGCCCCCCAGTTTACCGTACCCGGTACCTCGGTGTTGATTACAATCATTTTCTTGGACAGCAGCGCCTGTTCTTTGTTTTCGGTGAGGCCCTCCCTCGCGCGCTTGGCTTTGATTCCGGGAGCGGCTTCAATGGCGGCTTCCAAACTCCCGAATTCCTGAATCAGTTTGGGCGCTCCTTTTTTTCCGATACCCGGCACGCCCGGGATATTATCGGATGTATCGCCGATTATCGCCAGCACGTCAATTACTTTTTCCGGGGGCACGCCGAAATAATCCTTAACCCCCTCAATATCAATCACGTTAAAGCCCTCGCCGTTATTCATGGGCTTGTACATTTTCACATTTTGCGTAATGAGCTGCATGAAGTCTTTGTCCGGGGTCACCATGAAAACCTCGGCCCCTTCCGCTCCGGCTTTATACGCTAAGGTCCCGATGATGTCGTCGGCTTCGAAACCGTCTTTTTCAAGATTCACAAACCCGAACTTTTGCACCATTTCCTTCATCAGGGGGATGGTCTGACGAAGCTCATCAGGCTGAGGCGGTCGGTTGGCTTTGTATTGCTCATCCATTTCATGCCGAAACGTGGGCGCGTGTGTATCCCAGGCAACCGCAACATGCGTGGGATTTTCGCTTTCAATAAGTTTCACAATCGTATTCGCAAAGCCGAGGAGCGAACCTGTGGGAATGCCTTCGGAATTGCGAAGATTCGCGTTGATAAATGCAAAATAGGAACGATAGGCCAGAGCGTGACCGTCAATCAAAAATACTTTGGCGCTTGATTCAGGCATGTATAAAGTACTAAAAGTTCAAAAAGATGAGTTCAGCCGGGGTCCGGAAGCCGGAAATCGTGAGAATGAATATACCATTTTGGAAAGGGTTTTCAGAAGACCGGACAGACAAATACCACCAGAAACGGAGTTTTCCTTCTGAAAAACTTTCGGCTGCTGTTGGCAACGAGCCGGAGAAATGGTATTCTGATTTGTTCCCCCATTTTGCTTCATTTTAGATATGGTCCTGAAAGACATTTACATCTACCCGGTAAAATCACTCGGCGGCGTCAGGCTCGGCGAGTCGGAGGTGCTCGAACGCGGGCTTCGTCTTGACCGCAGGTGGATGCTCACCGATAAAAACGGGCGTTTCCTCACCCAGCGCGGGCATCCGCAGATGGCGCTCTTGCAGGTTGAGCCGGGGCCTGAAGGTCTTACCGTGTTTCATAAAAACCATCCTTCCGAACGCATTACCATTCCCTACCGACCGCTCACCGACAGCTTCACCACTGTTGTTGTCTGGGACGATACGGTGGAAGCGCAGCTTGTGAGCGAGGAAATCAGCCGGTGGTTTTCCGCCCGCCTCGGCATTCCGTGCGAGCTGGTATTTATGGAAGAATCGGCCTCGCGCAAGCTAAAGCCCAAATACGCAGTAAACGGCGAATCGGTCAGTTTTGCCGACGGTATGCCCTACCTGCTTATTAGCCGGGCTTCGCTCGACGATCTTAACTCCCGGCTCAGTTCTCCGGTGCCCATGAACCGCTTTCGGCCCAATCTGGTTATCGAAGGCGCATCACCCTTTGCCGAAGACAGCTGGAAGGAAATACGAATCGGCTCCTGTCTGTTCAGGATTACCAAGGCCTGTGCCCGGTGCGTAGTCACAACAACGGACCAGGAAACCGGGCAGCGTAGTAAGGAACCGTTGCGAACACTTTCGGGCTACCGAAAAAATGGAACAGATGTATTATTCGGCCAGAATATGCTGCTTCTTGAAGGAAACCGAATCCGGACCGGCGATGCCGTGGAAGTAATCCGGCATCAGCAGCCATCACCCTGAAACCCCCGACAGCCGTTTTCGTTAAATCCATGTATGATCAACCATAAGCATTTCGCGACCAAATTAGGGGATAAACAGCGCACCGTATCATGAGTCTTAAAAACGAATCGAAAACATCGGAATCGCGGACAAAATCCTTCTATAAGGAATATACCTCCGGGATGACCCGGGAACAGATCGAGAAGGATCTTTCCAGCGATACCCAGCGGCTCAAAGCGCTCTACAAAGACGCGCTTGGTGACGTCACCAATCCCGATACCGGAGAGGAAATCGGATTTTTGGAAAAATCCACCCGCCTGATTTCCGCACTCACAAAGCGACTGAATCCCACCCGCCGGCTGGTTTTCAGCATTTCCATTGTCACGTTTATTGTTTCGCTTTTCTTCAGCGGAATCATAGTCTTCAAGATTGCATCCTTCGCCGCCATCGTAACTATTCTGATGCTCGAGCTGCTCGAAAAGCTTGATGTAAAGCAGGAAATCGATCTCGCCAAAGACATTCAGATCAGCCTGTTGCCCTCACCTGCGCTTTCGGTGGATCAGCTGTCCATTCAGTCGTTTGCCAACACGGCCAACGAAGTAGGCGGCGATTATGTAGATGTCATCCAAACTGAAAAAGGTGTGTATTATATTATAGCCGATGTATCCGGGAAAGGTCTTTCTGCGGCGCTTTACATGGTCCGGTTTCAGGCTCTGGCGCATCTGCTTATCCGCCGTCTGAACCCTACGCCCAAGCAGCTTTTTCTGGAATTGAACGACTTTGTGAAATCGTACCGCACCGATAAAACCTTCATCACGGCCTGTGCCGCCTTTTTCCCGAAAGGTGAAGATTATTTTACCTACGTCCGCGCCGGACACAATCCGCCCGTGCTTTACGCAGCGGATCAGGACGCGACCAAGCTACTGCAAACTCCCGGCTTTGCCCTGGGTATGACCCGCACCGACCGCCTCCGCAGCTTTCTTAAGGAGAGCAAAATTCCGTTCGGTAAGGGTGATACGATTCTGTTTTACACCGACGGTCTAAGCGAAGCCCGAAACAGCAAAGGCGAAGAGTTCGGCACCGAGCGCACCCGTTCTCTGATGGATATATACGGGTCACTGGAGGCGTCAACCATCGTGTATAAAATTCAGTCGTCTCTGGAAAATTTTATAGGAGATATGGCCACCATGGACGACATCACCTTCAGCTGTATCAAAAAAACAGCGAAGCCTGCTAAACCCGTTGAAGATGCCAAAATTGTAGAGTAATCGGGAATCGGCCGTTCTGGAAAAACCTGTTACACAATATAACGCGGGATATCCTGCGGCAGGCGGGCGAGGGTTTCATAATTCAGGCGGTTGGTAAGTTCGGCAAAAGAACCGATGGTTAAATCAATACCTCCGTCGGTACCGATAATGACCACTCTCGAACCCTTTTGCACACCCTGAACCTGGGTTACATCCACCATCATCATATTCATGTTCACAAGCCCGATAACCGGAACCCGCTTACCGTTGACCAACACGCGTCCAAGATTACTCAGGCTTCGGTTAAATCCATGCGTGTAGCCCACCGGCACCGTGGCCATAATTGTTGTGTCGTTGGTAAGATAGCTTGAGCCATAGCCGATAAAACGGTTTCCCGGAACCTCCTTGACGCTCATGACCTGACTCTTCCAGCTTATGACACGCTGAAGTGGATTTTCAGAAATCTCGTTACCGTTTTTTTCGACCACATCGTGCATGAAGGTCTCCCGATTCGGCCACAATCCGTACTGAGCAATCCCGATGCGCACCAAATCCATGGTAGTTTTAGGATAGCGAATAGCGGCAGCCGAGCAGGCGGTGTGGCATTTACCGTACGGCACACCGCTTTGTTGAACAACCTTTAGCAGCTTTCCGAAGACTTTAATCTGTTTTTTGACCCTCAGGTAATTACTCACGCTTTCCGCCCCGGCGTAATGCGTACACAGTCCTTCAACCGTAATATGCTCCCGGTTCTCATATATGAAGTCGAGCGCTTTCTTCAACTCCGGTTTCTCGAAGCCGGTACGGTACATCCCGGTTTCAAACTCGATATGAATTCGCGCTTTACGTCCGGTTTTCCGGGCCGCTTGGGCAGCCGCTTCGAGTCGTCCCTGCTCAAAAACATAAAAACTGACGCCGTTCGATACAGCCCACTCCAGCTCCGGATCGTCGATCATGCCCATAATCATGATTTCACTTCCTTCAGATCGGACTTTACATGCCTTAAGGGCTTCATCAGCGCTGAAAACCGAAAAGTGACGAATCCCGTATTTCTCTCCCAACGGAAGCATATGCTCGATTCCGTGCCCGTACGCATTCCCTTTTATCACGGATGAAAACACCGTATCCGGACCAAACTTGTTCTTAAGATAGCTCAGGTTACGGCTATAAGCTTTTTCATCCAGCTCAATATAGGATGTGTGATACATGAACTCTTTATTTGATAATTATCATTCTCATAAAACTAAACGCCGCATCCGGGACGGCGAAGCTTGAATATGGTAAGCTTTTTGATGAGAGACAAACGGTTCAAAATGCAAAATGTGCAATTCGAAGTTATTGATTTAC
>PXDL01000410.1 GCA_003566395.1 Balneolia bacterium
CACAGGTAGTTAGCGTTGTCGTTTTTTGGAATGCCGAACGGATAGCGTTTATCGCCCTCTACGGTTTCCTTGTTCACACCATCCACATTAAACGGCGGATTAGCCATTACATAATCGAAGCGGCCCACGCAGTTGTGCGCGTTTTCGTAATAGGTATTGCCCGGCTTAATGTTTCCTTCCATTCCGTGTACGGCAAGGTTCATTTTGCACAGGCGGACCGTGGCATCCACCTTTTCCTGTCCGTAGATAGAAAGCAGTTTCGAGTGCTCCGCGGCATGTCTGCGCCGGAACTTATCGCTCTGTATGAACATACCGCCCGAGCCGCAGGCCGGATCAAGCACCATGCCGCCGAAAGGCTCAAGCACTTCCACTATTAACTGTACCAGAGCCGTCGGCGTGAAGAACTCCCCGCCCTTCTGACCCTCGCTCATCGCAAAGTTGCCCAGGAAATATTCATAAATCTTCCCGAACACATCACCGCCCACATCTACCGGAATATTGGAAAAGGTTTTGAGCAGATCTTTCAGGGTTTCATCTTCGAACCGCTTGTATTCTTTGGGAAGCACGTCGGACAGTTCAGGATTTGCTTTTTCGATGGCCTCCATAGCCTCGTTCACGGCCTTGCCAATGTCTTCATTTTCCGGAAGCTGCAGCAAGTAGTTGAATCGCGCCTTTTCCGGCAAATACATCACGCCTTGTGCTTTGTAATCATCGGGTCCGATAGTGCGCCTTCCTGTAGATTGTTTGGAAAGCTCATCATTCACGGGTTTAAACCGGCTCCAGGCGTAGCGGAGAAAAATCAGGCCCAGTACCGGGGTGGAATATTCGTACGAACTGAGGGAAGAATTGGCGCGAAGGCTGTCTGCCGCGCTCCACAGGCGCTGCTCTAACTGCTTAAAATCGGTGCTCATGAAAAGGGAAAATCGGTCATTTTCAGTTGGTTGTGTTTAATGAGAAAACAAAATAGTAGAAAGTCTCTCAATTTAAACAGGAGAAATACAGAATTGAGGCAGGGAGAGCTTGCAAGTCTTCATGTTTGGGAAACCATGCAAATAACGTTTTTGAAGCGAGCAGAAACCTTCTCAGCAGCTATTACAATTCGTGCTTAGTAAAAAAGTGAGACCTGCCACCCCCACGCCCCATCCTCACGCCAAACATTAACCTTTTGCCGCTCAAACGGCTGTTCGTCCCTGCAAGAAGCATTGGCGGCGAAAAAAACAAATCGCGGCTTTTTTCCTGATTAATTCTGAATCTGTTATTATAGGCAGGGAACAAATCGTCCAGGATACGATTAACGAACCTGTCGGAATCAGCCTTCGGTCGGTTGGCTTTGAACGGCTGGGGAGTGGTTCGATAACCAGTAACAGAAAGGAATCTTTTTTTGTGAATTCTACCATTACTAAAAAACAGGCCGGCGAAATTACGGCCCGTCTGCTGCGGATTAATAAAGGTGAAGACGGTGCCAAAGATGAACTTTACGAAATGGTGTATGATCACCTGCGGTTTATCGCTTCGGTGGAGTTGAACAAAGAGCAGGCAGGCCATACTCTCAGCCGCACGGAGCTGGTACATGAAGCTTTTTTCAAAATGATAAATATGGCTGAAGTGGACTGGGAAGGCCGGCTTCATTTTTACCGTGTTTCTGCCAGGGCGATGCGGCAAATTCTGGTGGAGCATGCCCGCAAAAAACTGGCCAGGAAACGAGGGGAACGTCCGGGAAAGGCTACGCTGAATGAAGAAGTGTTGCGCATTAATGAGGAGTCGGCCGAAATGATCGATCTTTCCGAAGCCCTTGACGAACTCCGCAGCATGAATGAAAAGCTGGCTGAACTGGTGGATTTGCGGTTTTTTGCCGGGCTGGGTATGCAGGAAATAGCCGAGCTAACAGGGTCTTCACGGAGAACGGTTCAGCGCGACTGGGCCAAAGCAAAAGCCTGGCTTTATAAAAAATTAAAATCACCGGGCACATAGTCGCGGCTTAATACGCATCTGTTACGGGGTGATAATCTAACAAAGGCTTCCTTTATAAAGCCTTGAATTCTGAACGAAAATTTGGGCATTGTGGGCACTTTCAACTGGGACGAAATAGAATCGTGGCTTGATACACTTATGGACTGCGAGCCGCGGATACGGGAAAGCAAGCTGAACGAGCTGAAAAGCACAAATTACGAGCTGTATGAGGAAGTAAGCGGATTGATGGCGGCGATGGATGAATCGAGTGATTTTCTCGAAAACGATGCCTGCAGTGCCGCACGTTCCCTGCTCGATGACCTCGGCCGGAGCCGTACCCATAACGAGAACCGAAGGGAAGAGGAGCTAAAGGACAAACGGGTAGGAGCGTGGCGGCTGCGTGAAAAGCTGGGAGCCGGAGGAATGGGAATGGTCTGGCTGGCTGAACGGACCGACGGCTCGTTCACCCGGGAGGTTGCTCTGAAATTCATCCGCAGCGGCATGGAAAATGAAGAGGTGATGCGCCGCTTCCGCAATGAACAACAGATACTGGCGTCGTTGAATCATCCCAATATTGCGCAGCTCTATGATGCGGGTCAGGATGAGTTCGGCATGCCCTATATCGTCATGGAATATGTGGACGGGCTTCCGCTGCCGGAATACTGCAGCAAGCATAAACTCACGCTGGAAGCACGCCTCAGGCTTTTCAGCAGGATTTGTGAGGCCGTTCACTTTGCCCACCAAAACCTGGTAATTCACCGGGACCTGAAGCCGTCCAATATTTTGGTCGCGGACGACGGCACTGTAAAACTGCTCGATTTCGGGATTGCAAAAATGATCGGGCCGGAGGCCTCATCCGGCCCGGACCTAACCGTTAGCCGGATGCCGTTCATGTCGGCGGCCTACGCCTCGCCCGAGCAGTTAAAAGGAGAGGCCGTTTCAACCTCTACCGACATTTATACGCTCGGAGTCATTCTGTATGAAATTTTGAGCGGCGTCTTGCCCTATTCGCCCGATTCCATGCAGCCGGCCGCGTTGTTCAGCACGATTTGTGAAGGCAACACCGAAAAGCCCAGCCGCCGCTTACGCAGCCTGAGGGCCGCCGGGGAGAAAGCTCCACCGACCGACCTCAACCGCCTGATTAAAAATCTGCAGGGCGATCTCGACAACATCATACTGAAGGCGATGGCCGTGGAGCCGTCCCGGCGCTATGGCTCGGCCGAGGCTTTGCAAAACGACATCGGCCGCTATCTCAAGGGTGAGCCGGTACTTGCACGGCCGCTTACACCGGGTTACCGGATGTCCAGGTTCATCACCCGAAACAAGATACCGGTAGCTTTGATGATGATGTTGCTGCTGGTTACAGGCATCGCGCTTTTCTACCACACGCAGCAGCTTGAAACCGAACGTGACCTGGCGCGTCAACAGGCGGAGCGGGCCGAACAGGTGGCCGGATTTATGAGCGGTATCTTTGAAGCAGCCAACCCAACCGTGAATCCGGGTGAAGAACTTACGGCCCGGGACCTGCTGGAAAAGGGTGATGAATCGGCTGAAAATCTTGCCATCGGAAATCCGGAGCTGTATGCCTCATTCATGCTCGAAATGGGCCGGGCATGGGAAGCGCTCGGAGACTTCGGAAAGGCGCTCGAAGCCTATGAGAAATCACTTCAAACCCGGCGCGATTTACTCCCGTCCGGTCACCCCGACATAGCGGCAAGTCTGTTCCACAAAGCGGATATGAACATGCGCTACATCCCCGGAGATGAAAATCCGGAAGAGCTTTTCCGCGAGGTGCTGGAAACACGGAAAGCGGCTCTTGGAGAGAATCACGTTTCGGTAGCTCAAACCTATATCGCGCTTGGAACCTTATACGGACAGTCCAGGGGTGATTCGCACGGGTCGAGGGCGTATTATGAAAAAGCTGTTGAAATTATGCAGCGCACCCTCGATCATGACGATCCCGACTTGCTGGATACCCGCTCAAGCCTTGGATTCGTGACCGCAATTTCCGGTGATACAGAGCAGGGTATCGCTATCGTGCGGGATGTGGCCCGGTTGCAGGAAGAGGTGCTCCCGGAGCATCATGAAAACCTGGTCTTTACCTACAACAACCTGGGCATGCTCTACCGCGATACCGGTGACTATGAGCAGGCTTACAAGTATCAGCAACGAAGCCTTGAGGGGTATCGCTATATCTACGGCAACGATCATCTCTATACGGGCATCGTAATGATGAATACCACAAGAACACTCGCCAATCTTGAGAGGTATCAGGAGGCGATTGATATGTCGGCTGAGCTCATCCGTATAATGGAGATGAATCTGCGGCCTAATCACGGTTATTTCCACCCCGCATATATCTATATAGGCGATTACCATCTCGAACTTGGGAATCTGGATGAGGCCGAAGCCTACTATCGAAAAGGCCATAAGGTCATGGACCCCGATACTCACAGAACGTTACCGTCATTTGTACATGGTCTGAATGCGTTCGGGCGATTGCATATTGCCCGTCAGGAGTATGAAGAGGCCGAGGAAGTACTCAACGAAACGCTCGAATTGTATGAACTGCACGAGAATGTGAGCGAAAGCGACCGCCTTTCCACCCGCTTCACCCTGGCCCGCGCGCTTTGGTATCAGGGGCGGACAGAAGAGGCCGAAGCCCTGTTCAGGCAGATTGCTCCGGTCGTTGCTGCGCAGTACCCGGAAGGCCATTCAATGCGAGAACAGTTCCTGAACTATTCAGAATTTTAAGACACTGTAGTCCGGGGAAACTGATTCATACTGTATCCGTTGGCAGCATGTTTTTGTCCCGCGTATTACGCGGATTGAACGGATTGTTCCGGCCAAACTACGAAGTTACGTGCCCTGAAGTAGTTTAGAGCCTGAGTTTTTTCCTTGCTTTCAAATTGAACTATTACGGTTAGGTGCCGGTC
>PXDL01000245.1 GCA_003566395.1 Balneolia bacterium
GTCGAGGTTGGTATTCTGGGCAAAATTAATAGACACCCAGCTGCGGCCCTCTTCCGACCGTGAAGTTACCTCTTCAATATTGGCCACGCCGGCAATGGCATTTTCAATCTGGTCGGTGATGATTACTTCAATCTCTTCCGGCCCTACGTTCGGATAATCAACAGAAATGGAGAGGCGTGGAAATTCTATTTCCGGGAGTAGATCTACCGGGAGGTATCTGAAACCTGCAATTCCCAAAATCACCACAATAAGGTAAACCATTGTGGTTGCAATCGGGCGTTTTATCGATGTATCTGTTATACCCATATCCTGGCCGTGATCATTTTATTCAATATGTGGTCGTTCCACTACATTATCGTTCATAATTTCACGCAACAGATCCTGTGGCTGCAATCGCTGCATTTCCATTATGCTATGCCAGCTGCCCGGCCTTACCCTTGCCTGGCCGCTATCGTCCCTTGTCAGTAAGTTTTGCCCAACCGTTACAACCCAGTCACCACTTCGAATACCCTCTACACCTGCGGCATCACGGCCCCGGGCAATTACATCAACAGGGCGAAACTCAATATCCGTTGGATTGCTTAAACTTCCATTGCCCACGTTATTTTCAAGATCTTCTATGGCTGAAGCCTCCATCCCAAATGCCGGGGCTATAAATACACCGGTTTGCCCGGTTTGAGGCTGCCTGTAAATTGCGCTAAGGGGAACAATGGTGGTTTGCTCGGTTTCGCCATAGAGCACATCAACGGTTACAAACATGCCCGGCATCAGCAAGCCACCTTCGTTATCTATTTCGATTTCTGCTTCTGTACTAAAATTACCGGCGCCCAGAAATGGCGATATCCTGGAAATTTCGGCGGTTATTACAGTATCGGGTAAATTTTCTGAAAAAACCCTGACCGTCTGTCCCGGCGATATGTAGCCAAGCATACGCTCGGTAAGATTAATTGTAACTTTTGACCGTGTTAAATCTCCTACAGTATACAATCGGGTGTTCGTATTTACCTGCATCCCAACTTCGGCATTACGCTGCCCCACAGTACCGCTTACCGGTGCCCGAACAGTGGTTTGTTCCAGGGCTTCAATTTGTTCATTAACATTCGACCGTGCCTGTTCTACCTGGGCATTTGCAAGCTCCACGCTGGCTTCAGCCGATTCAAGACGGGCTTCAAGACGTTCAATTTCAAGGTCGCTACTCAAATCTCTCTCGGCAAGAATGCGTTCGCGCCTTAATTCAGACTCAACTTCGCCAAGAGCCGCTTCTGCCTGTCTTCGCTGTGCAAGGTTTATCCGAAGTGAGGCTTCTGCCTGTCGCAAACGCTCGTTGTAATCCGTATCGCGAAGTTTTAACAAAGCATCGCCCCGTTGAACCTGTTCTCCATTTTGGACATAGATTTCTTCGATGGGTGCTGAAATTCTCGGATAAATGTCTACCTGGTTATCTGCACGTACAAAACCATTCAATCTCTCTTCCAGAGGCAGCCCTCCAAACTGTGCCTGCACCACCTCCACCGCCGGCACAACACCAACTGTTTCGTTCCGCTCTGCTTCTCCGGTACAAGCTATTATCATAATCGATAACAGCAGTAATAAATAACATTTTTTCAATTTATACATACTACTTTAATATTAAACGTAATGCCATGTTAACATTTTTTTCCCGCATTCATTTCCCGCTTCATGTTAAAAGCTTTAAAAAAAGCAAGCATTTTCTTTTACAAGTTAATGATTCACCAACATGCCGGTTTCAATTCTTTATGTTCATCAATGCACTTTTCAACTTTATTGATGAAGAATGCAAGGTGCTTTGTTTAGATAGTACTGGTATTGTGATTATCCTGTTCTTTTTTTTTGCACAAACAGACCATTACGGGTACCAGGCTGCAGAGGTGTACGTTGTTCTGAACCCCGGTCTGTAATATTGAATGGATTCTTGTTTTTAGTCACAACTTCATTCTTCATATATTTGCAGCACGCAACGTAAACCTGATTTGATTTAAGATTTTTATATGAAACGAAAAGCTGTCATTGGATCCATTATCGCGGCCTTTATATTCGTGTTTGCCTACTTCTCTTTTATGCAAATTACGCCGGAAGAAATTGAGAATGCCCCTGAATGGATGCCACTTCAAACCGCACTTCAAGAGGCATCGGAGGATAACCGCCTTGTAATGATAGATATTTACGAAGTTGGATGCCGTTTTTGCCGGGCGATGGACCGCGAGGTGTATCCCGCTCCAACCATCCGTGCCATTCTCGACCGTTCCTTCCACCCGGTAAAAGTTAACGGCCACTCCGATCGAACCCTCGTTTTCCAGGGTGAAGAGATGACCGAGCAGCAGTTTGCATCGAGAATGGGGGTAACCGCCTACCCGTTTATTGTTGTGATGGACTCCGATGGCAATGTTATAGACCGCCGACGCGGTTACCAGGATGTAGTGGGTTTTTCCCGTTTCCTGAACGGAGCAGTTGAAAAAAGAAGCTAATACGAAACATCATTCAAACATGGCCTATAAACGACCTGTCACCAAAGAAAATCCTTATAAAATCTGTTTTGTATGCCTTGGCAATATCTGCCGGAGCCCCACAGCAGAAGGTGTTTTTCAGAACCTGGTAAACGAACGAGGGTTCGGATCGTATTTTTATATCGATTCTGCCGGAACTTCCGCATTCCATATTGGGGAAAAAGCCAACAGTAAAAGCCGAAAAGTAGCCCTGGAGAACGGGGTGGAGCTGAAATCGAGGGCTCGCAGATTTGAACGCAGTGACCTCGATGAATTCGATCTGATTCTGGCGATGGACAGCGAGAATTTTCAGAACATAAACGACCTCGATCCAAAAAACAGCCACAGTCATAAAATCAAAAAAATGCGTGACTTTGATCCTTCACCCGGTGATGGTGATGTTCCGGATCCCTATTACGGCGGCTTAGACGGGTTTCAAAACGTGTATGATGTAGTCTACAGAAGCTGCGAAAATTTACTGGACGAGCTCGAAGAAAAGATAAAATCCTAATCTATGTTCGTGAATGTAGTGCCCGGGAAATGGCAGTGCAAAAACAGTATCAATCAATAACCGGCCTTTAAAAAATGACGATCCCCGACAGCATAACCACCTTTTTGAAGAGTGAGCTGAACATATCCATTAAGGCATTGAAATCCGTTTCAGGGGGGAGTATCAACCAGTCGGCGAAAATAAGTACAGAGCGAGGAGATCTCTTTCTGAAATGGAACCGATCAGCCCCGAATGATTTTTTTGAGAAGGAAGCTGCCGGACTCCAGCTTCTACGGAGCGCAAGTTCAGGCTTACGCGTACCGGAAGTGGTTGCCGAACATAGGGCGGATGCAGAACGGCCCGGTTTTTTGCTGATGGAGTATATCGCACCCGGCAGCGGTGGTGATTCCATTCGCTTTGGTGAAGAGCTTGCGGTACTGCACGGAAATCGCGCTGAGAAATTTGGACTGGAGCAGGACAATTATATAGGAAGCCTGCCGCAATCAAATACATACCGCGAGCACTGGCTCTCGTTCTTTGCTGAAATGAGAATTGAACCGCAGCTCAAGATGGCTGTTGACTCGGGCAAACTCAGCAGCACCGCACAGAAGGGATGGGTAGGGCTGTTAAAAAGGCTTGATACCATCATACCTGAGTGCAAGCCATCTCTTCTGCACGGCGACCTCTGGAGCGGAAATTATATGTTCGACAACAATGGAAGGGCGGTTCTGATAGATCCGGCCGTCTATTACGGACACCCCGAAATGGATCTCTCGTTTACAAAGATGTTCGGCGGATTTGATGCGTCATTCTATGATGGGTACCGGTCCGCGGCACCGCTTGAGCCAGACTTTGAAGATCGGGTACCGGTTTACAACCTCTATCCTTTACTGGTGCACGTAAATCTTTTTGGCGGACACTATTCCGATCAGTGCAGGCGGTTCCTGATGAAGTTTTAATTGGATGGATGATCGCCTACATTTGAGAGTACGATTTTCATAAAAATGACCGAAAGATCTATTGTTAAGTCTATACTCAACTGTTGTGTGAGACCTGACAGGTTTCATCACGGCTATACTCTGAATATGTGTGAAATACCGGGAAAACCTGTCAGGTCTGACACGTAACTTTTAGTTAAACGCTAAACCATGCCTTTTATCAAAACAATTGAATACAGTGACGCTGACGAAAAACTAAAACAGGTCTACGACGGACTGATCGAAAGCCGCGGAAAGCTTGCTGAAGTTCATAAAATTCAGAGTTTGAATCCTGAAGCTCTCACGGCGCACATGGATCTCTATATGACCGTAATGTTTGGGAAATCACCTTTGAAGCGGTACCAGCGCGAAATGATAGCGGTAATTGTCTCTTCTGCAAACAGCTGTTTCTACTGCATAAATCATCACGAGCAGGCGTTATTAGCATACTGGAAAGATGAAGACCGCGTAGCAAACCTGAGAACAGACCGCGAAAAAGCCGGTTTGTCAGACCAGGATGAACGGCTATGCTTACTGGCAGAGGAGCTTACAAAAAATCCGTCAGCCGGTTTCTCAGACAGAGTCTCCGAACTGAAAGAGGCAGGATTAAATGACCGGGCAGTGCTGGACGCCGTTCAGGTGATCGCCTACTTTAACTTTGTGAACCGGATGGTGCTGGGCCTTGGCGCAGAGTTTACAGAGGATGAGATGAAAGGATATCACTACTAAATTTAAACAGCCGCCCAATCCTCAAAATTTTATGAACACTCCTTCATCTATTGTTTGCCTCGTCCCCTCACTGACGGAATTGTTACTTGATCTCGGCCTGGGCGAACAGCTTGCGGGCAGAACCCGGTTTTGTATTCATCCCGAAGATCTTGTTCAGCGTGTACCTATAGTTGGAGGAACAAAGA
>PXDL01000491.1 GCA_003566395.1 Balneolia bacterium
AAAGTGGAAATTAGTTGTATCGCTCTGGCTTGACCAGCGGCTTAGCGTTGCAGCTCAAATTTTTCAGAAGTGCGGTTTCCGGCATGATCGTAAACGGTGATTTCAATCATATTGGCACCGTTCAGCGGTTCAAACTCCGGGTGATGGTAGTGAATTACCTTCCCGAACGGATCATGCTCACCTATACCACGCCTGTCGTTCACGATAAAGACAGTTTTGTTGTGATCAATGCCGGAGCCTTCATCACTTGCATCCACGCTTACGAACCAGCGTCCGTCGTTTCTGCGCTGCCAGATGCGTGGTCGTGATAGTTCAGGTTTGGTTGTATCCACCCGGATTTCATACAGCCCGAAGCCTTCAACTTTGGCCTGGAGCACATCACCCTGAACTTCGGACGTCATATAAACGGAGCGGTCGCGCTGCTCATCGGTAAAATAAAGACCGGTTCGCTTTTCATTGTGAAGACTGTCCGGCAAAAAAACACGAAGCGAAACGGGTCTTCCGAGCGGTTCGGAATCAGGTCCGATCCGGATGAAATTTCGGTTCCCGCGCGAAAATCGTTCTGCATGCACATAGGTGGTATCGAACAGCGTGTGCTCGCTAAACTGCAGCTCCATGCGTCCGGCGGGATAACGCAGGGTGGTTGAACGACCCGGAAGTACACGGTTCAGGGTGAATGCGCCGGTTTCCGAGGTCGATATTTCAGCCTGCTCGCCTTCCAGCCTGATTCCCCGGTGGGCCTCAAGTTTATCGTAAAATTTACCCGGCTGAAAACCCGAAGACCGGAACCGGATAGAAACGTCGGAAAGATTTTCTAATGGAGTTATCCAGCCGGAATTCCACCGGAAATAGCGTTCGGGGTTGGCGCGGTTTTGCGTAAGCGGGGCCGGTTGCGAGTGCGACGCAGGTTTGAACCGGTAAACGGGACGGGAGTAGCCGGTGTCTGAAGGCTCTTCCACCTTCAGGGTGAGCGTGGCTACCGACTCATTCCGGTAGTAATCCCGCGCACGAATTATGACTTCATGGGTTCCGGCTTCAGCGTGAAGCAGCCCGTCTCCCAGGTTTCGGTCATAAAAGGGCAATGAATTGGACGGAAGAATATGTAACCGCTGAAAGCCTCCACGGCGCTTAAGCAACAGAGGATAGACACGGTCGAGCAGCATTTTGCGGGTATCGGCCATGGGGAAGCTGTCGGCTCTGGCATGGAACAACGTTTTGCCGTTCAGCTCCATTTCAAGCTCATAAACGGCATACACATTCCGGCCGTGATCCGAGCGGTCGCTTACGTTCACGGCCAGTCCGATAGGGCCGGAGGTGGTGATTTCACCAAAATCAAAGGTGTTGCCGCTTCTTCGGGCCGGTAATATGGAAGTCTGTTTGGTGCCTTCAACATAGGAATCGGCATCGAAAGGAATTACGGCCAGAGAAGAAAAAACCGGAGGCACGGAATCGGGAATGTGAATACCGGCCAGCTTTGGATTTACGGCATTATTGGAAGATGACCGAACTTCGAAGTGCAGATGAGGCGGGCCGATCCCCGTGGATCCGGTTCGGCCGATGACATCACCCTGCTTGAAATGAACGTTGTGATCACTCAGAAACTGATCAAACGACATGCGGTAGTCGGTAAACCTGACCGAATCTACAAGCGCGCGGATTTCCGGCGCGAAATCCTGAAGATGGGCATATACGGTAAAGGAATCGTCGTCATGCTGTAAATAGACTACATTTCCATACCCCACCGGACTTACTCCCGCCCGGAATAGCTTTCCGTCCCGGGCGGCATAGACCTCGTAGCCTTCACGAGCCCATGTTCCGATGTCGATGGCTGCATGAAAATGAGCCGAACGCGTTTCCCCGAACGAAGCCGACATGTAATCGCTCGCATTGGTCGGCCAGATGTACGTAATGTCCGGATTTGGAAAAGGCGTGAGGGGTTTAAGCGTATCGGATTCTGCAAAAGTGCCGTTAAACGATAGCAGAAGCGCAAGCAGCAGTCCGATGCTCATAAAGTCACGTTCCGGGTTTCAGGATGAAGGCTTCAGAACTCAGAGGTCACGAACATTGACGCTCAGCGAGCTGATTCCGTTTCCGATTTCAGCCGTAATCTCGTCTCCGTCATGCAGCGGCCCTACTCCTGCCGGCGTGCCGGTGAAAATCAAATCACCCTTATGCAGCGTAGCATATTCCGAGATATAGCTGATGAGCGCCGGTATGGTAAAAATCATATCGGAGGTGTTGCCTTTCTGGCGCAGCTCTCCGTTCACATGCAGGGTGATGTCGAGATTGTGCGGGTCTGCAACCTTTTCCGCATCCACAAAATCGCCGATCGGCGCGAACGTATCCATGCCCTTGGCGAGGGTCCAGGGATGCCCTTTTGATTTCAAAGCCGATTGAACATCACGGGCGGTGATATCAATACCGATTCCGTAGCCTGACACGTACTCCATGGCGTCTTCCGGGGAGATGTAACTCCCGAATTTACCGATGGAGACAACCATTTCGGCCTCATGATGCACGTCATTGGTAAGACGGCGCGGAATAATGATTTCGCCTCCACTGAATATGACGGTATTTACGGGCTTGGTGAAAACGACGGGAAGGTCGGGAAGGGGGTTGTTCAGCTCTTTAGCGTGATCTTTGTAATTTCGCCCGATACAAAATATCGTATTAATTGTATGGGTGAGGGAGAGGCCTGGAATTTTAATATTTCTCATAAACTAAACACATAGTAAGAAAGCCCCGATGACGAATCAGCGGGGCTTAAATATGTAACAGACGACGTTGATAAACCTGAATATGTTGATGCGTTCAATGCCGGAGCAAAAAAACTATGCTAAATTCAGGCGTTCACAGAGACAAACTTGCGTTTGTTGCGACCTGTTTTGAAGGATACGGTTCCCTCAGCGGTGGCAAATATGGTGTAGTCTTTACCCATGCCGACATTTTCGCCGGGATGGATTTTTGTGCCACGCTGACGAATGATAATGTTTCCGGCTTTCACAACCTGACCGCCGAATTTCTTGACGCCTAAGCGTTTACTTTCCGAATCGCGGCCGTTTCTACTCGAGCCCTGACCTTTCTTATGTGCCATTGTTCTGTTTCGTTAAGAATTAAACCGTGATAGAGTTGATGGTAAGCTGGGTAAGATGCTGACGGTGACCGTTGCTTTTCTGATACCCCTTACGGCGCTTTTTCTTGAAAACAATCACTTTGTCGCCTTTGAGGTGGCTTTCGACGGTTGCTTCAACGGCGGCGCCGTCCAGGACGGGTGAGCCTACCTGAATGTCGTCATCATTGGAAACCAGCATTACGCGGTCGAACGATACTTTTTCGTCTGCATCCTCAGCAAGGCGGTCAACAAAAATGGTATCATTTTGTCTGACTTTATACTGGTGACCGCCAATTTGTACTATAGCAAACATAGTAAGTTAAAAATCGGTATTAATAATTTTTGTTGTAAGCTTGGAAATATACAAACGGTCCGGCTCATTTTCAACTATGAAATATACCGGACGGGACGATCTCAGGGATTCTTCTTGAGCATCGATTTTTCATTCTGAGGATCGCGGTCCGGATTGCGGTCCAGTTTCAGGGTTGCCGATGTTACGGCTTCATGAAGCTGTCCGTTTTTGATCCAGGCACGGCCGCCGTCAAGGCGAAGCCGCCGCCGGTTTTTCATGGCCATTGCCTGTTTGTGAAGGTCTGGAAGTGAACTCATGGTTCTGGAAAAATTTGGGTGTTTTGTATTTTTTGAAAGGGTGATACCTGAATGGAGCGTGAAGCCGGATGTGTCAATACAACGCCATAGAGAAACGTCTGCGCCACGCCTGCGAAACGGGATGTTTGTCGCCGAGAAGTTTGAAAAGGGCCACGCAGGCCTTACGGGCGCCGTCTTCATGGAAACTGCGGTTTACCATCAGAATATCGATGAAGGTCTTTACAGCAGTCTCATAATCGTGATCGAAAACAGCTTTGGCGGCAGTAATGTACTGTTCTGCGGTTTTGCCGCTTTCGCCCGGCACTTCCCCTTTTTGGGAAATAGTTTTGAGCGTTTTTGTGGTTTGAAGGCTTTCTTTTTCTATTTCAAACTTTTCGGGTGACGAAAGAGCATCCAACAGCTTCTCTGCTGTTTCAATGTCGTCGGGCAGCAAAAGCATGGCGAGCTTGATTTTCAGCTCGTCGTTTTGCTTGTCCTGATTGTAGGCTTTCTCAGCCTGAATTCGTGCTTTCTCCCGCTCGCCCTGTTCAATCAGCTTTTCGACACCCGATAGCTCGTCGTCGTCTTCATCGGAATCATTATCGGATTCGGGTAAATTTTCTTTAAGCCATTGCTTTACCTGAGCTTCAGGTAGGGCACCGTCGAAGGAGCCGACTACCTGTCCCTGAAATAACATGCGGACCGCCGGTATGCTGCGAATCTGAAACTGACCGGCCAGCGGCTGATTACCGGCTTCATCAACATTAACCTTTACAAATTTCCATTTGCCGCGCGCTTTTGCGGCAAGCTTTTCGAGAATAGGACTCAGTGTTTTGCAGGGACCGCACCAGGGCGCCCAGAAATCCAAAACCACGGGCGTGGTCTGGCTGGGCTCGAGTATATCGGTGCGGATATCTTTTAATTCATAATCGGCCATAAACGGAATTTAATAACAATGCATTCGGTTTTTTGAAGCCCCGTAAAATCTTTTCAGAACTCTAACGAGGCAAATCAACAAAATACAAAGGTACAGCAAGTTTGAATAAAAGGCAGTAGCGGATTTTTTAGGGTGTGAGTTATGAGGGGGAGTGTTGGAGAGTGGGAGATTGGGAGATTGGGAGAGTGGGAGCAGAATATCGAGTCTCCTGCCATTTCCGAACTCCACGGGTTAGTTCGA
>PXDL01000334.1 GCA_003566395.1 Balneolia bacterium
CAATCAAATATGAAACATTTACTACTACTTCTTTTAGTCGGTATGCTCGTTTTCAACGAAGGGGTATCCGCTCAGGATAGTTCACAAACCATTCGCGGCAAAATTGTCGACGGTACGGGCGAACCTCTCACAGGTGCAACCGTAGTTTTGCAGGGCACCAACTACTACGGAATTGCCGGCCTTGACGGTAGTTTTATTATTCGAAATGTGCCACATGGAGAGTATGAAGCAGAAGTCTCTTATATCTCGTTTAATAAGTTTACAAAAAAAATAGTGGTTGGATCGGAGCCGCTTGTTCTCTCGATTGAATTACAGCCAGATGTATCTGAGCTTGGTGAGGTTACAGTTTTTGGCACCCGTGACACGAGAACTGAAGAGAGTGAACGTGCTACTGAAAGAAATGCCGATAATATTGTAAATGTGGTGGGAGCAAGAACCATACAGCTTTCTCCTGATGTATCTGTGGCTAATGTAGCTCAGAGGGTATCCGGCGTATCGCTGGAGCGCAGCAGCAGCGGCGACGGGCAGCACGCTATTGTGCGCGGAATGGACAAACGCTACAACTATACGCTCGTTAACGGGATTAAGATTCCCAGTCCGGATGTGAAAAACCGGTATGTGCCTCTCGACATCTTTCCTTCAGATCTGCTTGACAGACTTATTGTGACCAAATCTCTTACTCCAAACATGGAGGGAGATGCCATTGGAGGTGTGATTGACATGCGTATGCGAAATGCCCCTGACCGGCTTACAGTGAATGCAAATATTGGTGTCGGTTACAGCCAGATGTTTTTTGATCGTGACAGGCTAAATTTTAATTCTGATGCCGTATCTGTACGATCGCCTCACGCAAGAAATGGTTCAGGATACAGGGCCAGTATGGATGACTTTCCCTCTGCAAACATGAATTTTAATGAGAACAGTGCACCTGTGAACAGGACACTTGGCCTTGCCGTTGGTGATCGTTTTTTCAATAACCGGTTGGGCGTAATTTTGGCCGGCAGCTATCAAAAAAACTTCAGGGGAGCGAACAGTCTGTTTTTTGAAATGGATGTGGATCGTGAAGACAACAACCCTTTTTACGACACTGTAGAAGATCGTCAAATATCAACAGAACAGACGAGGGGAGGGCTGCATACTAAATTTGATTACAGGTTCAGCTCTGATCATGCAGTGGAAGTGTACGCAGCCGCTATACAGATGGAAGAGAAACTGGCCAGGGCATATGCCGATACAAATTTGCGGATCGGCCGGTCGCAGGGCCCCGGAACAGGTCGTATTAGTCAGAACTTCAGATCATCGCAGTCGATTCAGCGAGTGTATAATACAACCGTTCAGGGCCGTCATGATTTTCTAAGTAACAGTCTGCGTGCCAACTGGTCTGCAGTCTATTCACTCGCCACAAACGACGATCCTGACATGGTAGATCTTAAACTGATTACCGGATCGAGGATTAATTCCTCGGGAAACCTTATCAACGAGCCGGTTCTTCTGGATCGTGATTTGAGAAGAAGATGGACAAACAACAGTGATCAGGATCTGGCCGGTTATTTTGATCTCAGTTATGTAACAAATTACAGGGACATCAGCTTAGAGTTTAACACAGGTACAATGTACCGGCACAAAAATCGTGAAAATAACTACAATCAGTATCTCCTAAGGGCTTCACCAATCACACAGGAGTGGACGGGCGATATTTTTCAGCATTCATGGAACTTGTTCAACCCCGGCGGAACACCAAACGACCCACTCAATTACGAGTCGGAGGAAGATGTCTTTGCGTACTACGGAATGGCTAAGATGGGCATGCGAAATTTCCAGGTGTTTGGTGGGCTGAGGGTTGAGGATACAGAATTTTCATGGATATCGGACGCTCCCGAAAATATACCCGGCAAAACCGGCAGACGAAGCTACACTGATGTTCTGCCGAGCATTCACTTCAGATATTCCCCGATAGAGAGCGGAAACGTCAGGGCATCGTACTTTCAGTCGATCAGCCGCCCGAACTTTTTCGAGGTAATTCCTTACAGTTCAAACGAAGGCGACTTCAGAGAGCGGGGTAATCCTTTCCTTGAGCGCACACAAGCACAGAATGTGGATGTTCGGTTTGAATACTTCCCATCTGCACTTGATAAAATTATGGTGGCAGGTTTTTACAAAGAGATCAAAAATCCAATAGAAACAGCTCTATTGATTGAGGGTCAGGCGATATTCCTTCAGCCAAATAACTTTGGTACGGCCAATAATTATGGACTTGAGGTTGATGTAACAAAATATTTCAGAAATTTCGGGATCCGTGGCTTTTACAATTATACGGATTCGAGAATTACAACCAGCAAAATTGAGCGCTTCAGAAATGATCAGGGCTCTTTGACATCGCGTGAACTGGATCAAACGCGGCCGCTGCAGGGGCAGTCTAAGCACGTCAGCAACATCTCTCTGCTCTATAAAAATGTAGTGAGCGGTACAGACGCACAGCTTGCAGCCGTGTATACTGGCAGCAGAATTATAGGTGTGAGCCCATATTTTGAGAACGATATTTGGCAGCGATCCTTCTGGCAGCTCGATTTTTCGTTTGAACAACAACTGCTGCCTGGTGTGGTGGGGTATATGAAAGTAAATAATATTCTGAATACACCACTTCGCGCAGATGTACGCCGACCCAATACAGCTAATCCACAGGAAGTACCTTACTTGGATGTAAGTGAAAGGACATTGGTACAAGAAGATTTTTACCAGCAAACGTGGCTCATCGGTTTTAAATACAGTTTATAAACGGATGAACACACAAAACACCCTATTAATCAATACAAATCAACAACACTCAAAACTCAATATGAAAACACTTAGATATACTGCACTTTTTATCCTGCTATTATCACTGGCGGCTGCCTGTTCAGATGATAATCCCACACAGGTAGAGATTGACGAACCCACAAATGGGGATGATATTGTTACCATTAACGACGAAACAACCGAGCTATCCGGTGAGATGCGGGGTACACTCCGAAGCGGCAGAACCTACACGATGGTAGGCGATGTAATTATACCTGAAGGAGAAGAGATTGTAGCAGAGGCCGGTGTTACCGTTATAGCTGAAGGAGATGGTGGTGATATTGGTCCGGAATTTACCATTCACGGATCATTCAAAAGTCTCGGAACCGCCGATAATCCAAACCTTTTCACCGTACCGGAAGCACTCAGAACACATGAAAATCGCTTTGCCGGTTTGTGGGGTGGTTTCCAGGGAAGTGAAACAACCGAAGCCATTGTGCTGAAGCATACCCGAATGGAGTATTTTGGTGGTGAAGGCGGCCCCGGAACCCCGAGAGCAGGTAGCATTCGGTATGGAATTTGGACACTGAGCGATCAAACCGAAGTGGTACTGGAAGACAACTGGTTCTACGGAAGTAAAGATGATTTCTATCGGCCTGTTGGCGGAAAGATCAATATCGTCAGAAATATCTTTGAAGAGATGGGCGAAGATGGCGGCGACGTAATCAACGTAAAAGGTGGAACGGTTGGAAACATTGCCTATAACCTTGTAATTGGTGGTGCAACGAATGCTTTCAAACCATCAGATGACGGTTCAAGCGCTATTCAGAGTTCTATAGCCGTATATAACAATACAATTCTGAACAGCGGCTTCAGAAGAGTCGGGCTGAATAGAGGCGCAAATATCAACTTCGAGAACGGCGCCAGGGGAGTGGCTTACAATAATATCATTGTGAACAACAAACGTGGAATACGGGTGCTGGATGACTCCGACCTCACAAACATTGATGTTGATTACAATCTCTACTATGCTACTCACCAGGAAATGGTTGATGAGTTTATTCCGAGCGATTCTGAAGGCTCTACACTCGAAGTACTGGGAGATAACAACATGATCGGGGAAGCCGGCGAGAACAATCCGCTTTTTGTTCAGTATGACATCGACCTCTATACAATGGAAGATTATGAGGCAGGTGAAAATCAGCCGTTAGAGATGAATATCGCTTCTCCCTGGAATTTCAGACTGCAGGCAGGATCACCAGCAATCGGTGCCGGAACAACTGATTTCAGCCCTATTGATGTAGAATTCACTCTCACAGGTGCTGCTGCTCCAACAATTCTTGCTCCAAATGCAGATCTCGGAGCCTATCCAACTGACGGCAGCGGACTTCAGCAGAACTAAATATTTAATAGTTGAATAATATTTCCTTACAGAGAAAGGATTGGAGAGATGCCGGGAACGGTGTCTCTCTTTTTTTTGAGCTAATTCGCAGTTCTTCAAAGTTACAGTCTTTAGAAAATCTAAGTGATCAGATATGAACAGAAATCAATTTCTTAAAAAAGGTCTTGCCGCAGGTATAGGGGCCGTACTTCCCTTGCAAAAATCCTTCTCACCGGTAATCGGGAGAGCAAAAAATATCATCTTCTTCAGTTATGATGGATTTTCCTGGGAGGATTTTAGTGCCGCCCAACACTATTCACGCCGAAATTTCGGCAAACCACTGCATATTGAAAAGCTGTTCAAAACAGGATCGGCCGGCAGCATGCAGAGCCACAGCCTGACCAGTATGGTTACCGATTCGTCGGCGGCAACAACAACCTGGGCGACGGGTCGAAAAATTGTAAACGGAGCACTTTCAGCCTATCCCGACGGAGAGGAGCTGACGACCATACTTGAATTGGCTAAGGCCAAAGGTATGGCCACCGGGGTTGTTTCAACCACAAGGGTTACTCACGCAACGCCGGCCGGGTGGATCGCAAAGCATGTAAACCGAAGGGCTGAGGAGGATATTGCGGAACAGTTCGCCCAGTTCAAAGCCGACGTGATGATTGGAGGTGGTATCGAGGCATTTGATCGGAACATCAGAAGTGATGGAAAGGA